>NZ_JARXHY010000008.1 GCF_031127815.1 Pelagicoccus sp. SDUM812003
ACCCTGGAAAACGGCGACCCGCTGCCCAGCTGGCTCTCCATCGACCCCACCACCGGACTACTCTCCGGCACCCCTGAAAACGCCGACGTGGGCGACATCGCGGTCACCGTCACCGCCACCGACGCCTCAGGCGCCACCGTTTCCGACATCTTCGGTATCAGCGTGGCCAATACCAACGACGGCCCCGTCGCAACCGCCATCGCCGACCAGTCCATCGATCGCGGCGAGGCATTCTCACTCGACGTCTCTTCAAGCTTTAGCGACGCCGACCCTGGCGACTCCTTGAGCTACAGCGCCACCATGGCAAATGGCGACCCGCTGCCAGAATGGCTGACCATCGATCCCTCGACTGGCATGCTCTCAGGCACCCCTGCTCAAAGCGACAGTGGCATCATCGAGGTGAGCGTCACTGCTTCCGACGGAACCGCTTCAGCGAGCGACACCTTTACTATCGATATAAACGATGTCGTAGCGCGCTACGGTGACAGTTCGGCCAACACCTTGAGCGGCGACGCCTACAACGATGAGATCTCTGGCGGCAAGGGCTCCGACACCATCGACGGAGGAGCAGGAGACGATCTCATCTACGGCGACGATTCGCCAAACAACTCAACGGCCAACGAAGGGAACTACATCATAAACGGCTCGTTCGAACACGTGGATGGCGGCGAGAACCACTCGTGGGGCAAAAAAATGAGCGCCGTCGATGGCTGGACTGAGGCAAACGGGAAACAGTTCGAAATGCACATCGAAGGATGGGACGGCATGGAAGCACCCACCGATGGCTCCTACTACCTCGATATGGAGGAATCCCCAGGAAATATCGACATCAGCCAGCAAGTGAATGGCTTGACCGATGGAGCGAGCTACACCCTCTCCTTCGACGCTGCAGACCGAGTCAGCGACCTCGGGAACCACATGGAAGTCTACTTTGGCGGAGAGCTCATCGCCACCGTCGATCCACAAAGCGAGGACTCCTTCCAGTCCTACACATTCGAAGTCACCGGAGGGATGGGCGATGGTTCGAACACACTACGCTTCGTGGGCTACGGTTCCGAAGATAATCGCGGCATCCTGCTCGACAACGTGCAGCTGCTGGACCTCCAAGACGACACCATCGACGCCGGAGCTGGCAACGACACCGTTTTCGGAGGTGAAGGGAACGATACCATCGATGCCGCCGAAGGTGACGATACCGTAGATGGCGGCTCAGGTGACGACACCTTGGTCCTCTCCGGAAATCGCTCCGACTACCAGTTCACCGACAATGGCGATGGCACCTTCACCATCGTAGATACCGTAGCCGATCGCGACGGAACGGACCTTGTATCCAACATCGAATACATACAATTCGCAGACCAAACTGCAGCTTTCAGCTTAGCGGTTAATCACGCCCCGACCGACATCGCATTCGCTCAGCCAAACGCGAACCAAGGAGTGGAAGCTCAAGTCAGCAACGCATACGTCTCCACCGGAGAGGGCGGCGGACAGGCCAGCTCTACAATCGACTTCTCTGGAGCAAACCAAGGCAGCGGCGAGATCGTCATCGAGTTCGGCCGCGTGGACAACTCTTTCGAGGTCCAGCTGAATGGACAGTCCCTCACTGGAGAAACAATTCAGCTGCAGGCCAACGACTACGATCCAGCGAGTGAAGTCTTCCTCAGATTCCAGGATGGAGGAGACATGTCAGACCCATGGAGCAGCAGCTCAAGCGGAGACCCCCGTATCAAGATGGTCATTACGGAGCAAGGAGTCGAAGTCTGGGGACTGAGAACCTCATCATCCACGACCTACGAACAGATGGAACTCGACGAGGGAGCCTTCGCTGCCCCGAGTATCAATCTCGGTAGCAACGAGCTTACGATCATCAATCCCGACAGCGTCGGGGCAGATGGTCTAAATGCCACCATCAGCGGCACCTATGACACCAGCCCCTTGGTAGCTATTGGGCTCGACGAGTCCGGAAACACCACCGCGACCCTGCCGGAAAACATCGCCGGAGCAGAGATCGCTACCCTCTCCTCCGCCGATCCAGACGCTGGCGATTCCGGGAGCTACAGCATCGATAGCGACCCCTCCGGTCTATTCGAAATCGTGGGAAACACCTTGAAGCTGAAAGAGGGCTCCTCGCTCGACTTCGAAAACCAAAGTTCGCATCGCGTCAGTATCAAAGTCACCGATACAAATGGCGCCACCTATACCGAAAGCATCACCGTTCGCGCTTCGGATGTAGACGAAAACGCTTCCAGCTCCCCAGCGGATCCTGACGTCACCTACGTCGGCACCTGGGAAACCGAAACCATCACCACCGGCTCAGGAAACGATCACATCACTACAGGTGGCGGCAATGACACCGTAAACGCTGGCGACGGAAACAATACCGTCATCGGATCAAGCGCCTCCGAAACCATCACCACCGGATCGGGCGACGACTATATCGAAACCAACGGAGGAGACGATATCGTAAACGCAGGCGACGGGAACAACACCGTTGTAGGTACCTATGGAAATGAGACCATCACCACCGGAGCGGGCGACGATACCATCACCGCCAGTTGGGGCACAGACGTCATCAACTCGGGCGATGGAAACGACACCATCTACGCCGCAGCGGAGGAAGTAGATACCATCGATGCAGGGGCGGGTGACGATACAATCATCATTTCTGAAGGCTATTCCTTCGGCTCCATCGATGGCGGCATCGGAGAAGACACTCTCCTGCTGGATGGCGCCGACAAATGGATCGATTTCACCAATATCGGACCGGCCAATCAACTCTCCAACATCGAGCGCATCGACATCCATGGCAGCGGTTCAAACCACCTCAAGCTCAGCGCCGAAGACGTGCTCGACATGACTGATGGCGACAACCGCCTCTTCGTAGATGGCGATGGCGACGATACCGTGGATCTCGATCCGTCCTTTCAGAGCCAAGGCACTGAAAACGTCGACGGCACCGACTACACCCACTACTACGACGCCACCACCGACACCCATCTCTACATCAACAACGATATCACCGACCAATCGCCGTTCTAGCGCGCTTTCCGCGACGCGCCTTTCGTCGAAATCGGGTGGCGACCTTCTCCAAACGAAAACGCTGAAAACAAGCCTCCCTAAACGAAAAAGGAGGGTCCGAAGACCCTCCGTCTTTTCCACTCCAGTCAACCGAGCTGGCGATGCGAAGCCGAGATCGTCCCCAGCCTCGCGCTCGTTGGAATGGATCGCCTATTCCTAGACTAAAGCGACGCTATCGATACCGATGGCAAATCTTCGATAACAAAGTCTACGGGGACCAATACGGTTTGAGAGATCGGCACTCCATCGGCTTTTCCTGGCTCGAAATACCAGTGCTTCACCGACTTCATGGCCGCCTCGCTAAAGGCTTTGTTCGTCGTGGCTACGACTTGGACGGCATCCACCTCGCCACTGGAAGAGACGCGCAGCTTCAAAAGCGTGCGGCCTTGGATGCCGCGCTGCAGCATCGAAACAGGATAGTCCGGCTTGACCGTCTCCAACACATAGGCGTCCTGAGAAACCATGGCTGCAGGCTGGGGCGTTTGACTTTCCTCAGCGCTCGAGCTCTGGACCAGACCAAATCCTCCGCAAACCATCGCTGCAAACGCCAACTTAACAAATCTTGGGGTACTCATAACTTTGCTCCTTTCAGTTAGAAAAGCGCTTTTTGTAACGCTGCCGTAACATTGTTGCGCTATCGTAACCTTCTCAAGTAAATATGCTAATCCAGGGCAAAACGTAACATTAGTAAATTTTCTGCGCGAAAGGCGCAGCATAAGCCCTCAGCCTCGCATCCCGGAGCAGGCCCTTGGGAACGAGAAAACCCTCCGCCATGACAGCGGAGGGTCCTCAGACTAATTTCGAATCTAACCTATTCGAATTCTAGTAATTGAGATTCACCTCGAAGGTGAAGACCTGCTTGTCAGCTCCCCCGTAGCCGACGTTCTCCGCTCCATCGCTGCTGTAGTCGGCGAACTTGGTCACAAAGGTCATGTATTCATTCAGTTTATACGACGCCACCAGATCGATCTCCGAACCAAGGTAGTCGCTGATGTTTTCCGTAGCGAACTCGTGGTAGACCAGCTTGATCGGAACGTCGCCTGCCTTGAAGCCGAGAGAGACATACATGTCTTCCAGGCCCTCCGGAAGCCCACCGCCAAGTCCGAGCGAGGGACCTGCGAAGAGATCGGCAAACCCATTGAACTTATGCACGGTTGCCAGTGGCGTGGTAAACCCAGTGGTTCCGTCGCCTCCCAGAGATTCGATTCCTGCAGCGAGCGTGAAACCGCCAAGGTTCGCTCCGAACTCGCCCGCGTAGTAGGTGAGATCGAAATCGTTCATGCTCCCGCTATTGTCCATCTGCTTAGCGAAGCTGAAACTGTAGGTGTACTTGATCTCGCCACCATCGAACTTGCCGACTCCGCGCAAGCCATAGGTGTCGCTGGAGGCCAGAACCGGACGGTCGAAGTCAAGCAAGTATACGAAGCCAGTTAGATTGAAGTCCTCGGAGAACTTGTAGTTGCCGTTGGCGATGAGACCGCTCAGATCCTGCGAGGTGGCGTTGACCCGATGAACCGCGTCGAGATAGGCGAAGTTCAAGGTCGTCGCCTCGTTCACGGAACTCGAGTACGTGACCGCGTCAAAGGTCTGGATGTTCTGCCTCCAGCCCACATGCCCGATGAAACGATGATCGTCCAGGGTGTAGATCTGGCGACCTAGCTTCGTATCGGCAAACTGGATCCAGGCCTGATTCAGCTCGGTCGTGGGCACGTCCAAGCCCGGTCGATCGTCCGGATTGTTGAAGCTGATGTCCTCCAACTCGATCATAGCGGTGATTCCGTTGTAGGTGCCGGTCTTGTAGCCGAGTCGAGTGCGAATGCTGTATCCGTTTATTTCGGACGCGCCAGCTTCAGTGTATTCGTAGCGTGCGCGAGCGTTGAGGGACACTTTATCACCCTCCTTGAATCCATCCAGAATGTCGGAAATGGAATCAGCGGAGGCAGAGCTCGCCGCGAGGCAGAGCGAGGTCATGGTAGCGAACTTCGCGGCAACAGCGAAGGGCTTGGTTGTGGATTTCATGTTCATCTAGTTCTTTTTCGTTTTTAAGTCGGCAGTACGTCAGCTGCGGATACAATTATCCTAGGCCCTTAACCCACCGGTTCAGGAAATCGTAGTTGTCAATTTTTTTCGCCTCGGTCGCGCTCTCGACCTCGTCTGCTAATACACGTCTCTTAGGTAGCGCTTTTCCTTCTTCAGCGCATCGACATAGGCCTTCGCCTCATCGGAGCTCTTTCCTCCGTGCTCCGCGATGATCTCGTGCAGGGCGCGATCCACGTCCTTCGCCATTCGGGAGGCATCGCCGCATACATAAAAACGCGCCCCGCTCTCCAGCCATTTGAAGAGCTCCTCACCGCTTTCTTTCATTCGATCCTGCACGTAGACCTTCTTCTCCTGATCCCGTGAAAACGCCGTATCCAGGCGGGTCAGGAGTCCGCTCTCCTGATAGGCTTCGAGCTCCTCGCGGTACAGGAAGTCGCAGGACGCGTGCTGGTCGCCAAAGAAGAGCCAGTTCGATCCCTTGGCCCCAGTGGCGGACCGCTCCTCCAGAAACGCTCGGAAGGGCGCGATGCCCGTCCCTGGGCCCACCATGATCACTGGCGTATCGGCGTCTTCGGGCAGCTTGAACGTTTTCGTAGGGTGAAAATAGATACGAATCGGCTGGCTGCCATCGTGATCGGCCAGGAAATTCGAGCAGACTCCCTTTCGCAGGCGCCCATGGCTGTCGTAGCGCACCACGCCAACCGTCAAGTGCACTTCGTCCTGGTGAGCCTTGGGGCTCGAGGAAATCGAATACAAGCGCGGCTGCAGCTGCTTGAGCGGGGCCACGAGATACTCGGTGGTTGGAAAAACCACCCCGAACTCCACGATCGGATCAATCATCTGACGCCCCACCAGATAGGCCGACAGCTTCTCTTCGTCCTTGACCAGCTCCTTGAGCTCGGCCGACTTGCTCAGTCGAGCGCAAGCGAGCACGAAAGCTGAGGTCAGAACAGTTATGTCGTAGTGCTCGAGCAGCGCATCGTACAATGGCAGGTCGTCGCCATGCGGCGCCGGGGCCAGCTCGTGCGGCTCGAAACCGGCCGCGGCAATGAGCTCATCCACCAGATGCGGCGTGTTCATCGGCTTCACCGCCAGGGCATCGCCTGGCTCGTAAGAGAGTCCCGAACCTTCCAGCGAGATCTCAACGTGACGGGTTTCCTTGGAGGACCCTTCTCCATTGAGAACGGCGTTGCTGATCAGTTTCGCGGGAAAAGGATTGTGCTTGCCATACTCGGACTGCGGCTCCCCTTCGTCATCCTCCGCACTCTCAGCCACCGACGCAGCCCCGGCTGCCGTCTGCACCGCGGAAAGCCATTTCCCAAAGGGCTCCTCAAAATCCACGTCGCAGTCAACGCGCGGAGTCAGACACTCCGCTCCCAGAGCCCCGAGTCGCTGGTCGATCTCGATGCCGCACTTGCAGAAATCCGGGTAGTTCTTGTCGCCCAGAGCCAGCACCGAATACTTCAGCTTCTCGAGCTTAGGAGCGCTATCGCTCATGATCCAGTCGTAGAACGCCGCCGCGTTGTCAGGAGGCTCTCCCTCGCCGTAGGTCGACGTGATGACAAGCAACACTTCCTCTTCGCTCAGCTTCGCGAAGTCGTAATCTCCCATGTCGAAGACGGCGGGAGCGAACCCGTTTCCCCCAAGCGTCTTGGAGACCTTGCGAGCAAGGCCCTCGGAATTGCCGGTCTGAGAGCCCCAAAGGATGGTGATGGGACGTGTTTCCTGCGATTGGCCACTTCCAGAATCGAGGTCGCCATGGTTCGAGTACAGACCGGCCAGGAAGCCGTTCAGCCAGGATCGCTGCTCGGTGCTGAAAGGAGCGTTTTCGGGAATAAAGGGTGCGCTTAACGTAGTCATTATCCTAATACAAATTTCGATTGTTCGTGTCGATCAGCTCCTAGCTGGCCATCAGCTCGCTCACCGCGTAGATCTCCTTTAGCTCCTCAGCCGAATGCCGGCGATTGAAGGCGATGAAGGACTCGTCCCCCTCTCGTAGCTCGAGGAAACGCTCAAGGGCGTTGGCCAGCAATGGCTTCACATCGAAGAACGGAACGGACTTGAAGACCTCCTTGGCGATCGCTTGCTCATCGTCGACACCACCACCAAAGACGATGTTGTATCCATCGACGCTTTCGTCATTCACCTTGACGCGGACCGCTTGTAGCCCGATGTCGCCGACGTAGTGCTGAGCGCAGGAATGCGGGCATCCGGTCAAGTGGATGTTGATAGGCGCATCGAGCTGGAAACGCTCGCTCAGGTACTCGCCGAGCTCGACCGCGTTCGACTTCGTATCCGCCGACGCATACTTGCAACCGAAGCTCCCCGTGCAGGCGACTAGCCCGCCGCGTATCATGTCAGGCTGGCAACTGAATCCGACTCTCTCGATTTCAGACACCAGCGTATCCACGTTTTCGTTACGAACGTTCGGTATCAGAAGATTCTGCCAAACGGTCAGTCGAATCTCCCCGTTTCCGAAGCGACGAGCGAGAGCGGCGATCGCCTTCATCTGATCCGGCAGCATCCGTCCGACTGGGATGCGAGCCCCCACGTAGCTCAGTCCCTCCTGGGATTGAGCATGGACTCCGAGATGCCCATGACGGCGAATCGGCACGCGTTGCTGGCAGTTTTCCAAAGGCATTTTCACCAGTTCGAAATCGAGTTTCTTCTCGGTTTCCTGCACGAACTTCTGGTCGCCCCAACTGTCGATCAGGTACTTCAAGCGGGCCTTCTTGCGATTGGTGCGGTCACCGTTTTCGATGAATACGCGGATCATCGCAGCCGCCACCGCAAGACACTGTTCCGGTGCGATGAGAATGCCGCAATCCTTGGCGAACTGCTTGTGACCGGTGATGCCCGCGAGCTGCACGCGAAAATAGACGCCTGGCTCCACGGCCTGACCTTCCCCCACGCGAACCGCGTAGAACGCGATATCGTTGGTATCGGCGCAGACGCTGATGGCCCCGCCACCGTCGAAGGAGATGTTGAACTTGCGCGGCAGTCCGTAAAACTCGCGCGTATTCAGAATCAGGTGATGCATCGCCTTGGCGAGGGGGCGTACGTCGAACAGTTCGTCCGGATCGAATCCTGCGGTCGGCGAGCCGGTGATGTTTCGCAAGTTGTCCGCTCCCGCTCCGCGAGAGGTCAGCCCCAGATCGACCAGCTTCTCCAACACCTTGATGGCGTTGCGAGGCTGTATCTCGCGCAACTGAAAATTCGCCCGGGTCGTTATGTGGGCGTATCCGCCCGCCCAGTCCTCGGCCATTTCAGCCATGCCTTCCAACTGATGGGCCTGCATCAAGCCTCCAGCGATGCGACAGCGCAGCATCAGGCTCTCCTGAGCCGGAGACACGTTGAACAGTCCGTAGTACTTGAAACGGAACACGTCGGCGCCCTGAGGCAGCTCGTCCTTCGCCGCGCAAGCCGCGATGTCCTCATAGCAGTCCAGGCCATCCTTTTCATGTTTGATACGTTCCTCCTTGGAAAGCTCGTCCAAGGGAGTTCCATAAACGGTCTCCGCTTCAGCCGATGCGCTTTCCCCGGTGTAGGATCCGTCAGGCAGCTTGCCCAGAAACGGACTGAAGCCCCTTTGACTCGCTCCAGCGAAGAAACCGGATAGGTACTCCTTTTGTTCGGGGGTGAAAGGTAGATTAGAATTCATTTTCGTCTGAGGATTTTCGCGCCGATTTCGCAGGGCCCCGATGTCTGAAAACCGAGGCCTGAAACCCGCGCAATGGTTAGTGACTCCAACTTTAGCAGCCCGGATGCCAAGTACTCCTCACGCCAAACCAATCCTATCCGCGCATTAGGCGTCCCATGCCTTTCGCACGAAGACCAAAGGTACGCTTTTACCTGAACTACAGATACTTACAAAACACATGAAAATTAGTCCTACGTTTCCATACTGCAAAAACGCTCCATTTTAAGCGAAAACTCGCCACGACGCCCCCGTCTTCAGTGACCATTTTTGCATGTATACAAATAAAGTTCTTATCTTTATCTATCGATTTTATTCATGTTATCAAAACTGAGCATAAACCGCTAGGGAGAGCCCTGAAAGCTAGCCCGAAAAGCCCCTGCCGAATCCTGCAGATCGAAACAAGGCGCAGCCTTTTTTCCGCTGGCCGAAAACGGCCCTAGCCGTCCGTTTGCAGAAACGAGAGGGCCAAGCGAGCGCCGCCGGCGAAAAGCCGCTCATCCAACTCCAGGACCGCGACTCGGGCCCTGGGCTCCGCATCTTATGGGCTCGTCTTGAAGAAGGGACTGGCGTCCTAACGAACGCTCAGGGCCACGGCGCAATACTTAAACGATGGCTGGCGAGAATGCGGGTCGACATCGGGCTTGGTCAGCCAGTTCGTTTCAGCGTAATGCATGGGCATGAAGACCTGGCCTGGCTGCACTGTCGGCGTCACAAACGCCTTCGCTTTCACCGATCCCCGACGCGAGGCGACCACGATCACCTCGCCCCCAACCACACCCATTGATCGGGCGTCGTCAGAGTTGATTTCCACGTACACATCTTTTGGGTACAGCTTTCGCAAAACATCGGACTTGGAGGTTCGCGTTTGGGTGTGCCATTGCGCCGAAGTCCCTCGCCCCGTCAAAAGGATGAATGGGTAGTCACGGTCAGGCTTCTCCGGCACTTCCTTCGGCGCATCGAATAAAAACCGCGCTTTGCCATTCGGGTGGTAGTAGCGACCATCGGCAAACAAGCTGCGATGCGTCGCCCCGTCTCGGTCCTCCGAGCGATACGGCCATTGCACACCACCCTTTTCATCCAGCATAGCGTAGCTCTCGATACCGGAAATATCACACGGGCGGCCCTTGGTCAGCTGAGCCAAAATCTTGAATACGTTCTCTGGAGTATCCCACTTTCGGAACATGTCTCCACAACCCCAATACTCCGCTAGGATCTTGAAGATGCTGAAATCCGCTAGGGCCAGCCCTGGCGCTTTGCGCACTTTTCGAGTTCGACCGATGCGCCGCTCCGAGTTGATAAACGTGCCCTCGCGCTCGCCCCACGCTGCAGCCGGCAATACCAGATCGGCCATCTGAGCAGTCTCGGTGCTGTGGTACATATCCTGCACCACCAGGAAGTCGAGCTTGCGCATCGCGTCGCGAAAACGCCCTTGTCCGATCCACGAATGAGCGGAGTTGGTGGCTACGATCCACAGTCCCTTGATCTTCCCCGTTTCCACGCCTTCCACGATCTGATCGTAGGCCCAGCAATTCTCGTTCGGAATTTTGGATACATCGATCTGCAGGATGTCCGCGACCTTGCGGCGATGCTTGTCATTGAGAAAGTCATGCCCGCCCAGCAGACTGGTGGTATTGGAAAAGAGCCGCGAGCCCATGGCGTTGCATTGTCCCGTTATGGAGTTCGCTCCAGTTCCCGGACGCCCGATGTTTCCCGTCATCAGACAGATGTTGATCAGAGACTGAGCGAGCCGCACTCCTTCGTAACTTTGATTGACCCCCATGGTCCACCAAATGGATACGCGTTTTCCTTCCCCGATAGTACGGGCCAGGGTCTTGATGCTCTCCACCGACAACCCGCTCAGGGCCGACACCGATTCCAGATCGTAATCCAGCACGAACTCCGCAAACGCTTCGTAACCCTCGGTGTGCGCGGCCAAGTAGTCCTGGTCGATCCAGTCGTTGGCGATCAGCTCTCGAGCTACCGCATAAAAAAGGGCCAGGTCCGACTTTGGAGCCAGGGCGTAATGCTGGGTCGCCGCAACAGCAGTTTCCGTCTTGCGTGGATCGACCACGATGATCTCCGGATTGCGCCGATTGCGCATAACGCGCTGCCACATGATGGGATGAGCGATACAGGGATTCGCGCCCACGAAAACCAGCACATCCGACTCCTCGAAATCTTGATAGGAATACGGCGGGGCGTCGAAACCAAAAGACTGCTTGTACGCGGTGACCGCGGTCGCCATGCACTGGCGCGTATTGCCATCTCCATGACGGATGCCCATGCCGAACTTTCCGAGCGCCCCGAGAAAAGCGTGATCTTCGTTAGCGATCTGACCAGTCCCCAGCCATGCTAGGCTGTCTGGTCCATATTTCGACTGAATGCCCTTGAACTTCTCCACGAAGGTCCGTGCCGCCTTGTCCCAAGAAACAGGATACAGCTCCCCGTCCTCACCACGCAACAGCGGCTCCGTTGCCCGGTCTGGAGCGTCGAGCACCCGCATCGCTTCCCAGCCTTTCGGGCAGGCCATGCCGATGTTCACCGGATAGGCCTTGTTCGCGCTCAGATTGATGCCTTCCCCGTCCTTGAGATGGACCTTCAGAGAGCAACCGGTGGCGCAGAATCCACAAACCGAGTCAACTGTGCCATTGGGCTTCAGCCGCTCCGGGACCTTCCCAAGGCCGAAACCTCCCGGGTTCAGCACCAGGTCCTTGGTGAGCGGACCGTTCCATTCTCTGAATACAGAGTTCTCTTTGGTTCTTTCTGGTATAAACGTCATCCGTTGAGTCCTCCCGGCATCTTCGGGGCGTTGACCGCCTTGAAGTAGATAATGCGTTCCATGACCTCGCTAGCCACCACCCCCAAAAGAGCAACGAGGAAAAGCGCGGGTTGGTTGAGTGAAAACGAGAGGACCGGAACCAGAATCCCCACTCCGGCGCCCAAGGTCAGGCGAGATTTCCAGAGGGTGGAAAGAACCTTGGTAGCGATGCCTTCGCTTTGAAAATTATCCTGTATCGAGCGCACCTCCAAGACGAGCTTGCCAAATACGACGACAGAGAAAGCAAGGGAGAACAGCAGCGGATCCTGCCCGCTCGCTAGAGCAATGCTCGCCAGTCCGCCAAGCATCACCGAACCATAGAACTTGCTTCCGGTGTAGCTCATCCTCCAAAAGCTTCGTTGCGTATCCACGTAGATGAATACAGACGTCATCACCCCTACCAGCCCCATCAGCGAGCTGGCCCACAGCGCTAACGGAACAAACGCGCCTGTCTCCACAACGGGAATAGACACCCCGAAGTAGTTTCCAACCGACATTGCGAAAGCGCTCGTCGACAAGGCCGAGACCACCCCTAGAGCGACTGCCTCGCGGCTGAGCCAAGAGTGCTTGAAGCCGACGAAAATCCGCCAGGCCTTGAGCGGTTGTCCCAGATGAAGGACGCTGCAGAGCAAGCCCGCATGGAGGATGGCCCAAAACGCCCCGAGAGCCAGCGTAGCGGCTCCCACCTCCAGCTGATTCCAAAGCGCCGCCAGGCCAAGGTGGCCGCCAATGCCGATCTGGCTGAGGGCAAGCAAACCGACCAAAGGCCAGTGCGTGTGCTGAGGACGCAGCACATGGGCGTCGCCAGCCACCATCCTTTTAGGCAGTTGCTTTTTGGATACGTAGCGCGTCGTCGGCTGCGTGTAAGCAGGTTCGGGAGCGTCCGGCAGAAAGCTTTCGGGATCGCGCGAGCGCTCGCTCGCCTCGCCCTTATCCACCGTAGTGATGGTGATAGCCCCATGGGGACAGGCTTGCACGCAGGCCGGAGCCTCTCCGGAGGACAGCCGCGAATGGCACATGTCGCACTTGCGCACGATGCCACGCTTCGAGCTGTACTTGGGCACGTCGTAGGGACATTTCAATACGCAGTACTGGCAGCCGATGCACTGGTCATCGAGGTGCAGCACGATGCCGCTCACAGGGTCCTTTTCGTAGGCATTGACCGGACAACCGTTCAAGCAGGCTGGATCCACGCAGTGGTGACAGGCGGTCGTCACCGTCTGCTGGTAGGCGCCCGACTCGTTCTCGCCCAGCAAAAGCCCCACGTCGCGCCAGGTCTCGTTTTCGTCCAGACCATTGAGACTGTGACAGGCCGTGACGCAGCCCTTGCAGCCCGAGCAGAGATCCAGGTTCACCTTAAACGCGTACTGCTCGCCCGGCTTCGGAGCGGAAAGCGGAATCAAGTCGCTGTGCTCCGGAGCGCCGGTCGACTCCGCTTCCTCCGCGAAGCGACCCACAGGAGTATCAAGCGTCTGCTGCTCTTCCAGCAGCAGATCGATCAAAGTCTTGTCCTTTAGTTCGATGAGGTCGCTCATATCAAATCGTCCGAGGCCTAAAACTAGCGGCATCCATGCCACCGCACGCAGGCGCTGAAATTAGCACTTATCTATTTTGTAGGGTTTTCTATGAATAACTTTATCGTTATACGGTCGTTTCTGAACACCATGGTGACTCCAAAACGTAATCAATCCACCCGGGGGCGTAGCGGCTCCGGGCCCATCGTTTTTCCGCAAGTCCCTGATCTCCAAACAGTCTATGTCCTGACCTAATCCGAAAGCATCCAAATCCAGCTTGCCGCCAACGCGAGCGCCAGGATGCCGGCGGTCATCTTCCAGAACAGCGTCGGATTTCGTTCAATGAAGGGCCCGGCGTTCTCCGGAAGGAACTTCGGGTTCGGATGCTCAAGATCGTACTCGAATTCTGAATAGGATTCATAGCGAAGCTGAGGATTTATGGAAACCGCCTTGCGGATGGCCCCATCCATCCAAACCGGCACGTGGGAGTTGAACTGGGTGGCGGGCCGATAGAAGAGCACGGAAAAATCCCGGGCGCTGTGGCATCGCTCATAGCGCTCGCCGTATGGCAGCTTTCCGGTCAGCATCTCATAGACGATGACCCCGAGCGAAAACAGGTCGGAGCGACGGGTGGGCTTTCGTTCCAAAAAGTACTCCGGAGCGCTGTATCCGAGGGTGCCGAGAGCCTTCTCCCGCTCAAACGGGGCGTCGATCTCCTGCAGACCCGCCACGCGCGTGGATCCGTAGTCGATGATGACCGCCCCGCGCGTCGGGTGCAGGATGACGTTGCTCGGTTTCAAATCCTGATGCAGCATTTCCATGCGGTGCATGGCTCGAAGCCCCTGCAGGATCTGGCGGGCGATGCGGGCCACCTCGCGCACATCCGGCTTCGGATTGCGCTTCATCCACAGCTCCAGGGAATCCCCTTCGATGTACTCAAGAATTGTATACAGAAAATCCTGACCCTTGGGAGGTACGATGGCCGCCGCCAGGTGACGATGCTTCAGCTTCCGCCCGATCCAGCCTTCCATCAGGAAGCGTTCGATATAGCTCGGATCTTCCTCGAAATTTACCGACGGCGTCTTCATCACCACCAATCGGTCGCTGCTGAGCTCTCGAGCGAGGTAGGTCTGGCTGCGGCTGGTCGACTGGATCTCTCGCTCGATCTCGAAGCCATCGATCTTCATGCCCGGAGCGAGATCGGGCGGAAATGGCAAGCGCCTGAAAATCCGCTCATGCTCTCTCCGACTCGCCGCTCCCACTCCCATGACCTCGAGCAGAATAGCGGAGCAATTGTCGTTGCTTCCCGCAGACAAGGCCGCTTGGCAGAGGGCTTCGCAGGCGAAATCGAAGGCGTTCGTCTCCGACTTCTCCACCGTTTCGCGCAAGGCGTTTTGCGTAACGAATCCATGGATACCATCGGTGGTGAGCAAAAAGCGATCCCCCGGCTGGACCCGAAAGCTACGCGTCTCGATCTCCACCCCAGTGTCCATGCCCATGGCGCGCGCCAGGCCGCCGCCGCCTTTGCCGTAGCGAAAGCAATGGTCCCGCGTGAGCTGCTCGAAGCTCTCGCCACGCAAGCGATAGATGCGCGTGTCGCCGACATGAAAGACATGCCCGCTCTCCCCTTTGAATACGAGTCCGCTGACCGTGGTCACGTAGCCGCGGCCGTCGAGAGAGTTGCTTTGGCCCAAACCGAAGAGCCAACGATTCAAGGATTGCAAGACCTTGAAGACGCAGGTCGCGACCGTCCAGGCCTCAGGCGCGTCGTAGTAGTCGTTGAGAAAGCCTTGCACGCAGATCTCCGCCGCCTGCTTGCCGGCCTCGGCCGAACTGACCCCGTCCGCGATGACCACCGCCACGCCCTTGGTGAGCAGCTCCATGCCTTCTGGAGTCCGAAGGCCGAGGCAATCATCGTTCTGCTCGTTCGGCCCGGCATGGCTGAACATGCCGGCTTCGATCTTCAGGGCGGACTTGAGCTGCATAGGACTTGGCGGGAAACGAGAAGTGAATGGCAAGGGGCGGCCCCTCTCAACGTCAAAAGCAGCGGCCGCCTTCGACGCCGCCGCTGCCCTGACCTAAGGGAACAAACTACACTCTGAAAAAAGACTATGCCACCTCGATGCGCTGCACCGTACCGTCGTCCAGCACCTCCACGGTGTGGCCTTGCGGCTCGTCGAGGAAGTAGGAAGCGGCAAATGCCAAGGCGGAGGAAGCCCCGATCACCATGAAGAAGGTGGAGGCGTCCACGAAACTATAGACGGTGAGGAAGCACACGGCGCCGACGTTTCCGTAGGCCCCGACCATGCCAGCGATCTGACCGGAAAGACGACGCTTCACCAGCGGCACGATGGCGAAAACCGCGCCCTCGCCGGACTGCACGAAGAACGAACACAGCATGGTCGCCATCACCGCGAAGACGATGGGCCACGAACTGTTCACCATGCCCATGACGAAGTAGCCCACCGCCAGGCCGCAGATGAGAATCATCATGGTGGCGCGGCGTCCGAACTTATCGGATACAAGCCCGCCGATCGGTCGAGCAAGCAGGTTCATCAACGCGAAACCGCCGCCGAAGAGGCCCGCCATTTGAGGCGACAATCCGAAGGTATCCATGAAGTACCCCGGCAGCATGGACACCACCGCCAGCTCCGAGCCGAAGGTCACGAAGTAGTTGACGTCGAGAATCGCCACTTGCTTGAAGTTGTAGCGCTGCTCCTCCTCCACCCCATCGCGGAGCATGTCCTTGTTGACCGAATAGATCGAGGCGACCTGCACCACGAACAAGGCCGCCAGAGCCAGGTAGATGCCGTAGGTGGCGCCTTGGGACAGCAAGTCGACTCCGGATGGAGAGAGCTTCCAGGCCAGCACCGCCAAGCAGGCGTACATGGGCACCGTCATGCCGATGAGGAAATAGAAGTCGCGCTTGCAGGTGACCTCGAGACCGCCGGACTTCTTGGGCTTGAAATACGTCGAGCCCTTGGGCGTGTTGCGGGCTTTGATGAAAAAGAAAACGCCATAGACCGCAGCGATCGCTCCGGTGGTGAGCACCGCGTAGCGCCAGCCGTTTTCGCCTCCGTAAAAGAGCATCAAGCTAGGCAGGGTGAACGCCGCCGCCGCGGAGCCGAAGTTTCCCCAGCCACCGTATATGCCTTCCGCCAAACCGACCGTCCTGGCGGGAAACCACTCCCCGATCATGCGTATGCCGATCACGAAGCCCGCTCCGATGAAGCCCATCATCAGACGGGCGAAGGCCAGCATCTCGTAGCTGCTAGCCATGGAGAAAAACAGGCAAAGCCCGCCCGCCGCCACCAGCAAACCGCTGTACACGTGCCGCGGCCCGAACTTGTCGACCAGCATGCCGATCACGATGCGCGAGGGAATGGTGAGGGCCACGTTCAGGATCAGCAACGCCTTCCATTGCGCCACCGACATCTCGAAGGTCGACATGATGGCGTCGCGCAGCGGGGCGTGGCTGAACCACATCACGAAGGTCAGGAAAAACGCGAACCAGGTGATGTGGAGGGTGAAGATCCGAGGATCGGAAAAGTTGAATAGGTTGATTCTAGTCTGAGACATTGGGAGAGCTTTTTTAGTCTGCTTCCCGTTTCAGCTACGCTCATGCCAAGCGCTCGCGATGCTCAAATTAATCCATTTCAAATTTCTAAGAACTTTCCTAAATTTATTTCATACCTATCGTTTTTCCCAGCGTCGGCCGGCCTTTCATCGCCCCGCCTTCCACCCGCCACGAAAAAGCAGGAAGCCCGGCGCTCTCTCCATCGCCGCGACTCCCTGCTCAAAAATCAGCCCGCCGAGCGGGCCCCTAAGGCGCATCTCGTTTCGTCTAGACCGCCTTGGCCTTCTTTCGGGCCTTCTTCTCCTGTTCGCAATCGTCGAGAAACTGCAGCAGACGGCGGCGATATTCGTAAAAGTCGGCCGTCTCCATGATCTCCTCGCGATCGCGGGGACGTTCGAAATGGATGTCCATCACCTCGCCGACCTTGGCGCCGGGTCCGTTGGTCATCATGCAGATCCGATCCGACATGTAGACCGCCTCGTCCGGATCGTGCGTGATCATCATGGTGGTCAGCTTTTCGAAGTTCAGGATATTGAGAATCACGTCCTGCAGCTCCATGCGGGTCAGCGAGTCGAGGCGACCAAAGGGCTCGTCGAGCAGCAGCATCTTGGGACGCAGGGCGATGGCGCGAGCGATGCCCACACGCTGCTGCATGCCGCCCGACATCTCGCGAGGAAACTTGTGCATCGAGTCCTTCAAGCCGACGGCGCAAAGCGCGTACTCCACCATCTGCTGCTTCTCCGCCTTGGACGCGTCGGGAAACACCTGCTTCACGCCCAGCATCACGTTCTGATAGGATGACATCCAAGGCAGCAGGCAAGGAGCCTGGAAGACCACCGCTCGGTCAGGGCCCGGTCCCGTGACTTCGCGCCCCGCCACCACAACCCCGCCGGACGTGATAGGGATCAAACCCGCCACCATGTTCAGCACCGTCGATTTGCCGCAACCGGAGTGGCCGATCACGCTGACCAGCTCGCCCTGCTTGACCAGCAGATTGAATCCGTCGACCACCTTTATGGCCTCGCCAAAGGGGTTCGGATAGGCCTTCACCACGTCGTAGAGCTCTACGTATCTATCTTCTAACATTTCTCAATTCCTCCGTAGTTATCGAACCACTACCGAGCGACGAGTCGCAGGCATGAAATCGTAGGGTTTGATGTCCGGCATCGGCACGGTGTTGTCCACCTGCAGCTCCTTGGACTCCTTGTTCAGTCCCACCATGAAGCGGGTGACCGAATTCTTAAGCTTCATGAACTCCGGGTTCTTGTTCAGATTGGCTCGATCGCGGGGACGCTCCATGGTCACCGGAAACTCCTTGGCCAGAGTGGCCCGCGGACCGATGGTCAAAGGCACGATGCGGTCCGCCATCAGCGTGGCTTCGTCCACGTCGTTGGTGATCATCACCACCGTGCGCTTGTCCTCCTCCCAGATGCGAATGATCTCGTCCTGCAGCACCGCTCGCGTCAAGGCGTCGAGAGCGCTCAACGGCTCGTCGAGCAGCAGCACTTCCGGCTGCATGGCCAAGGTGCGAGCCAGCGACACGCGCTGCCGCATGCCACCGGAAAGCTCGTGGGGCTTCTTCTCCAACGCCGGCGTCAAACTCACCATCTCCACATAGCGCTCCACGTGCTCCTTGGTCTGGGCCTTGGAGTAGTTGGGAAACACCTGCTTCACCGCCAGCTCGATGTTTCCGAAGACCGAGAGCCAAGGAAGCAGCGAGTAGTTCTGAAACATGATGCCGAGACGCGGACCGGGCTTGTCGATCACCTTGCCGTGCAGCCTAACCTGCCCCTTGTCTGGCTGCTGCAATCCGGAGAGCAGCGACATCAAGGTGCTCTTTCCGCTACCGGAAAAACCGATGATGGCCACGAATTCGTTTTCCTTCACCGATAGATTCACATCGCTCAACACCTCAGTTCGATTGGTCGGAGGTCCGAAGCCGATGGATACATTGTCCATTTCTAGATAAGCCATGCGTAACGCCTTTCTATTTCGGGTTATTTTTCTGGTATCCAGATTTCCTAGACAGTGGCGCCCTTGTCGTCAAAGGAGACGAAGCGCTGCAGCACGATCATCATGCGATCGAGGAAGAACCCGATGATTCCCACCACGAAGCAGACCATGATGATGTTGGCGAAGGTCAGGGACGAGCCGTTCTGGTACTCATCCCAGACGAACTTGCCCAAGCCGTCCGACGAGGACAGCGCTTCCGCCGCGATCAACACCATCCAACCGACGCCCAGCGAAATGCGCAACCCGGCGAAAACCAGCGGCAGAGCGGAGGGGATGACGATCTTGAACAGGCGATCCCAGAAGCCCAGACGCAGCACGCGGGCCACGTTGATGTGGTCGTTGTCGATGGAGGACACGCCCAGGGCCGTGTTGACTAGCGCCGGCCACACCGCGCACATGGCCACCGTGCACGCGGAGAAGATCAGCGCGGGATTCACCTCCAAGGAGGAGATGAAGGGAAGCGAGTTGAGAAAGTTAAACAGCGGGTGGTTCTCCGGATCCGGGAAGAACGCCCCTACTACGATTTGAAAGATCAATAGCCATACCACCGGCGAGACCGGCTTGAAGATGGAAATGATAGGCGTCATGCACGCCATGAAGATCTTGTTCAACCCGCACATGATTCCCACCGGGATAGCCACGAAAGCCGCCATGAAGAATCCCACGAAAACGGTGAAGATGGAACGCTTGATCTGGTGATAGATGGTCACTGCGGACGCGTACTCCTGCCCCGCCAGGCGCTCGATGCTTTCCTCCGATCGCACCGCTCGCTTGGCTATGGACAGCGCCTCCTTGGCGGTCTCCGCCGCAGCGAGCTCGGCCAAATAAGCCTCTAGCTCGGCCTTCTCCTCGTCCAGCTTCACGTTGAGGTTGCGATCGTCGAGAAACTCGAGGCGCGTCTTGAGAAAGAAAAGCTTGTCCGCCAGGCTGTCGTACCGCTTGCGCGCGTCGTCCAGCGGCTTGTACTTGGCGCCGCGAATCTCATCGATCTGGGTCTTAAGCGCATTGAGCTCATCCCGCTCGGCGTCCGACGCCAGGGCATCCTGCCGAATCGCCTTGATTAGAACGCTCTTGTCCGTACGGCCAGCGGCGACCTCCTCCGAAATGCTGGCGATCTCAGCATCCCGAGCTTTGGCAGCATCTCTGTATTCAGATCTCAACTCGTCGTAGCGGGATTCGATCGGAGCGATGCGCGTCTCGATGCGGGACGCCTTTTCGGCCTCCTTCTCGGCAACCAACGCTTTCGCATCCTCCACTTCATTTTCCAGCATGGCGTAGTCCGTCGAAACCTGCTGAAAAACGCGCTGGCGCTGCTCCCCGCTCAGCAGAAAGTCCTGTCGCTTCACCTTCTCGCGGTCCGCTATGGTATCGTTGATCTTCACCGAATCCCAAACGACATCCGGCGTAGGAACCTCGCCCGACTTGGTCTTATGCCTCGGGCCGAGCCAGTCCCAGAACCAGAGACAGGCCAACACGAAAAAGATAGGGATCACCAGGTACTTGAGGATGCTCTGAAGCTGCTTTTGCGGCTCTTCGCCGAAAGCGAGCCGTATCACCGGATCGAATACCGTAAAGCCGCTCACATCGAGCGCCTTGAGGATTTTATACTTAACTTTGTCCTTAGCCGATTCAGCCATGGTCGTAACGGGTCGAGAGGTTAGTTTCGAATCTGAGTAAATGAACCTCGAAGGGAGGCGATCGGCTCAGTCCGCGAGCGGCGATCGCCTCCTTAAAAGGCCTTTTCAAAAAAGGATTTGCTAGTCCTTGTTTCCGATCGTGTGAGCGTTCAGGTAGCCGATCGGATCCTTGGGGTCATAGGTGATCCCGTCGATGAACTCGTCGGTCGCCGGCTTGTATCCATCGGTCTCCCAAGGGATGTCCGCCTCCTCGATGTAGCCTTCTTCAAGAAGGTGGCGAGCCGCTTCCAAATACACGTCAGGGCGATAGACCTTCTTCGCGGTTTCGTGGTACCAGTCAGCCGACTTCGGCTCGGTGATCTGGCCCCAGCGGCGCATCTGCGTGAGGAACCAGATTCCGTCGCTGTACCATGGATACGTGCTGTGGTACTTGAAGAACACATTGAAGTCCGGCATCTCGCGCTTGTCGGTCTTCTGGAAGTAGAAGTAGCCGGTCATGGAGTTCTTGATCACGTCGAAGTCCGCCCCGACATAGTTGGGCTGGGAGAGGATACGAACCGCCTCTTCGCGATTGACCAGCGTCCCGTCTTCATCCGTTTCGTCGAGCCATTTGCCGGCGCGTATCAAAGCCTTAACGACAGCGATATGCGTATTCGGATTCTCTTCGGCCCACTTCGCGGTCACGCCGAACACCTTTTCCGGGTTGTTCTTCCAAATGTCGTAGTTGGTGGTCACCGGCACGCCAATGCCCTTGGCCACCGCCTGCTGGTTCCAAGGCTCGCCCACGCAGTAGCCGCTGATGTTTCCGCTCTCGAGCGTGGCCGGCATTTGAGGCGGGGGCGTCACGGAAAGTTCGACCTGGGCGTTGGTGAAACCCTTCTTGTCCTCCGCGGTGTAGAAACCGGGATGAATGCCAGCGGCCGCCAGCCAGTAGCGGATCTCGTAGTTATGAGTGGATACAGGGAAAACCATTCCCATCTGCAGTTTCTCGCCCGCATCGATCTTCTCCTCGACGATCGGCTTGAGGGCGTCCGCCGTGATGGGATGAGGCGGCGTATCGGTATCCAAAGCCGGATCGTTGTACTGCATTTCCTCCCAGATGGAGTTCGAAACCGTGATACCGTTTCCGTTCAGGTCCAAAGTGTAGGCCGTGATGATGTGGGCCTGGGTGCCAAACCCAATGGTCGCCGCGATGGGCTGGCCGGAGAGCATATGGGCTCCGTCAAGCTCGCCGTTGATCACGTTATCCAAGAGCTGCTTCCAGTTCGGCTGGGCGATCACCTCCACCTGAAGGCCCTCTTCCTCGAAGAAGCCCTTCTCCTTGGCGATCACAAGCGGGGCGCAGTCGGTCAGCTTGATGAAGCCAAATTTCAGCTCGTCCTTTTCCAGGTCCAGTTGCTCCGCAGTAGCGGAGGAAACAGCCAGCGTGAGGCTCGCTGCGGTGATAAGTCTTCTAAGGTTTTTCATACTCGATTCAGTTCGGGATTTCAGGTCGTCTCCAGTTAGCCAACAGATGTATCGATTTTCTCATGACAGGGTTATCCCTGCCAAATCTAGAAAACCATGGGATTTGTTGATACCTGCTATTAGCGACCCATGCGCCAAAACGCGTCGAAATGGACAAATACACCCGCTCCCGAACACCGTTATACTGAAATCCTCCCCACGCTTTTTCCTTACATTCAACAGCTTACACGAAACTCTCCCTCCTATTCGCATTACAAATAATTTTACATATACACCGCTTTCATGAATTTCATTCATTCCTACAAGAATTGCGTTCCATGGAAGCTCGTTAAGTTTAAGCGGGTGGCGAAAACGAAGCATGAACGATTTTACGCGCTTGAGATCCGGCGGGTCGCTCCAGCAGGTCGCAATGCCTCAGAGCTAAGGGTTGGACTCTAACGAAGGTCGCCGAGCCGAGACGCGCCAATCTGGGGCGAGCTTCGCAAAAAAGCCCCCTGCGACGATCGCAGGGGGCCGTTTCAGACCTGGCAGATAAAAAGGGATAGAGGCGCTTTGCGAAACGTCAGGCGGGCACGAAGCGAGCTCGAGAGAGAGCCTTCTCGTAGAGATCCTCGCGGAAAACGGTCGAAGCCCGATCCACGGCGGCAGCGTCGATCTGGCCGCAGTTCTCCACCAGGCGGCTGACGATCCATTCGCGATCCGCGGCGCTGGGTCGATTCGAATCCTGGGCGTAGAAGCGCATAAAGGCCGGACTGCTTTCCACCCTCCCCAATCCGTAGTTGAATTGTGGCGACAAGCATTGCTCGATCAGCTCGGCAGGGCAATTGATGCGTTTGCGATCGCTGATCATTTCCGAAATCTCGGAGCGATGGGTCGGATCGTCGCAAAGGGCGCAGGCTTCGATCAATGCCGACATCAAAGCGATGTGCTCGTCCGGATGCTCCTCAGCGAAACGCTCCCGCACCATCAGCACCTTTTCCGGATGCCCAGGGCTGAGGTCCACGGAATTGACCGGCGACCAGCCGATCTTCTGCGAAATGGCGAGGCTGCCCCACGGCTCTCCGGCGCAGAACCCGTCGATGGTGCCGGCATGGAGATTTCGACACATCTGCGTCGGAGGAAGCGTCACCAGCTCCACATCTTCCTCCGGATCGATGCCTGCCTCGATCAGCCACTCGCGCAGGTGGAAATTGTGAGAGGAACACGCGTAGACCGTGGCGAACTTGTACTTTCGAAACGCCTTGCGGTTGTCCACGTCCATCTTGAGCGTCTCCTTGTTCTTGACCCCGCGACGACGCAGCTCCTCGGAAAGCACGATGGCGTTTCCGCCTCGGCTGAGCACCAAGCCAGTGATGCAGGAAACCGCTGGGGCTCCCATGCCAAAGGAACTGGCGAACGGCAGGGTGCAAAGGGCGTGCGCCGCCTCGAGCTCGCCGAAATTGATCTTCTCGCGAATCGTCGCCCAACCCACTTCGCGACTCAACGCCACGTTCAGACCCTTCTTTTCGAAAAGACCATATTCGGCTGCGACGATCAAAGGAGCCGCGTCCACCAGACCGATGTAGCCTAGCCGCGTCACCGAGCGACGATTGAAGACAGAGGGAGAGATTCTGGCATCAGAAATTCTAGAGGGTTGCACGCCATTCATCCTGCGCCGTGCAGCCGCCCGCGTGCCAAAAGAGTTAAAAATCTTGAAATACAAAATATTCTAATCCAAATACTCTTTTCCGTAATATTTTTCATGAGGGATGATATCATAGACAGCCGTCAGCTCCTGGCATTCAAGACTCTGGCCGAAACGGGGAGCTTCACCTTGGCCGCCAAGCAGCTCAATCTTACGCAATCCGCGGTGAGCCACTCCATCAAGGCGCTCGAAGACGATCTCGGCTGCGCCTTGATCAATCGCTTGGGTCGCAAGATCCACCTGACCGAGGCGGGTGACATCTTCCTCGCCGCCGCCGAGCGCATCCACCAACGCATGCATCGGGTGCGTTCGGAGCTGGAGGCGCTGAGCCGCTGGGGAGCGGGGCGTCTGCGCATCGGGGCAGGCACCACCGCTTGCCAGTACATCCTGCCCACCGTCATTCGCGAGTTCCGCCAAACCTTTCCCGACTGCCAGCTCTCCATTTCGCCAAACGACGCCAAGGAACTGATGGATGAATTGCGGGGAAACGAGATCGATCTCGCCTTCACCCTCGCCCCGCTGTCCGACGACGATATCGAATGCCAAACGGTATTCGAAGACACCCTACAGTTCGCCGTGGCCCCATCCCATCCTTGGGCCAATCGCAAGGTGGCTCCGGGCTCGGAGATCGACGAGCAAACCTTCGTCACCTACAGCAAGCGCAGCCTTACCTTCGAAAGCATTCGCCGACACTTTCGCAACGAAGGGCACACCTTTTCCAAGGTTATCGAGCTGGGCAGCATGGAGGCCATCAAGGAGCTGGTGAAAATCGGCATCGGCGTCGGTATCATCGCTCCATGGGTAACGCAGAAGGAAGCCCACGAAGGCAGCATCTTCCTGCTCTCCCCCAGCCGCAAGGCCCTCAAGCGCTCCTGGGGCGTCTGCTACGTGAAAGGCCGACGCCTCTCCCTGATGGAGGAAACCTTCATCGGTCTGTGCGAAAGCGCCTGCGATTGCCTGGAACAATAGGCTCGCCGACAAAGAGCCTGGGCGTGGCATATGAGATGCTGAACGCCCTGCGTGCCTGATTCGCCCTTCTACTCTCGTCTCCCTGCGCTGCAGCGTTTCCCGCGCGTTGCTTTGCTGGCCATCGCGCTGGCCGCCACCACGCTCGCGAGCGCCAAACCTGAGATCCTGATCCTGGGAACCGATCATCTCAGCCAAACCTATCGGGAAGGCCAGCCAAAGACCGATGTGTTGAGCCCGGAAAATCAGGCTTCGCTCGAACGATTTCGAGACGAGATCGTCGCCTTCGCTCCCGACGCGGTGATGATCGAAGTCCTGCCCAGCCGACAGGAGAAAACCGACGAGGAATACGCTCTCTTCCGCGAGAACGCTTTGGATCCCTCGCGCCTAGAGTATCCGCGACACGAGCTTTACCAGCTGGCCTTCCCCATCGCCCTAACGCTGGGGCTGGATCAAGTGCATTGCGTGAATTCGATCGGCGGCACCTCGCAGGGAATCCTCACCAATGGCGACAACATCGAGATCTACCGCGAAGCGGGAAAGGAGCTTCGGGAATTCGCCATCGCGAAGTACCAGCAACTGGGCGACGGCGACCTGTCCTTCTACGGCTTTCTCCACTTTCTGAATACACCGGAAGCCTACAACAAGATCTACCATCTTCGCTACATGGCGCCCGCCCGCGTCCGTAACGGCACTTTCTCGAATCCCGACGAACGCGTACCGCCTGAGTCATACTTGGAAACTGAATACATCGGAGCCGAGCTGATCTCGATATTCAAAAACAGAGATTTCAAGATCTACTCGAACATTGTCACACGACAGCTGGAAACCGGTTGCCAGCGCATTCTACTGATCGTCGGCACCGGCCACGTGGGCAGCCTTCGCAGCATCTTCCGCGACGACCCGGAATTCGAACTCGTCGACGCTCTTGCCTACTTGTCCGCTAACGCGAACGCCAAATAGTAGTCGCCGCTCTTTGTACCCATTTTTCCACCACCGCAGGCGATCACCACGTACTGCCGCCCATCGACCTCGTAGGTGGACGGCGTCGAGTAGCCGCCCGCGGGCAGCTTGTAGCGCCAAAGCTCCTCTCCCGTCGCCCGGTCGAACGCGCGAAAATACTCGTCCTTGCTGGCTCCGATAAACAGCAGCCCTCCCGCCGTGACCACCGGACCGCCGTAGTTTTCGGTACCGGTCGGCGGCAGCCCTTTTTCCACGAGTTCCGGCACGATGCCGAGCGTCGTTTTCCAAAGGTACTCGCCGGTGTTGAGGTCGATGGCGTTCAGGGTGCCCCAAGGCGGCTTCACCGCAGGGTAGCCTTTCGAATCAAACCAGCGGTTGTAGCCGGTGTGGGTCCACGGACGCCGCGGCTGCGACGCCTCATCGCTGGACGCGGTGGCTTCGATTTCATGCCGATCGCCGGAGTCCACCGTCAAGAGATAGTCCACGATGGCGTCGCGATCCGAGTCCGCAAAGAAGCCGAAGGCAGGCATTACGCCTTTGCCCAACTCGATGCGATCCGAAACGTCCTGCGGCGACAGACGCTCTCCCACATTCAGCAAGGCGGGAATGTTCTGGGCAGGGCTTCCGCTTCGGTCCGCGCCGTGGCAGCCGGCGCAGTTCTGCATGTAGATGCGCTCGCCGGTTCCGGTCGCCTTCGTGGTATCGACCATGGTGAGGATCCACGGCATCTCGTTGGAGTTGATGTAAATGACGCCTTGCGGATCGACCGCCGCTCCACCCCATTCGCCACCCCCGTCGTAGCCGGGGAAAATGATCGTTCCCTCCTGACTCGGGGGCATGAAAGGGGTGTGAGGTTTCAGGGTCACGAAGCGATCGAGCGCTTCCTTATGGGATTCGGGGGAAACGTCGGTGATCAGGTCATAACTGAAAACCTGACGAGCGAACGGCTCCGGTTTGGTCGGCAGCGGCTGCGTCGGCCAGGCTTGCTCGCCCGCTAGGTCAGACCATGGCACTGGAATTTCCTCGATCGGATAGAGCGGCTCTCCGGTCTCGCGATGAAACACGAAAACGTGTCCGGATTTGGTGATCTGGGCTACCGCTGGGATGACCTCTCCGTCTCGCTGCATCGTAAACAGATTGGGCGGTGCCGGCAAATCGCGGTCCCAAATGTCGTGGTGCACGAATTGGTAGTGCCAGATGCGTTCTCCAGTACGGGCGTCGAGCGCCAGCAAGCAGTTGGCGAATAGATTCTGACCGAGGCGATCCCCGCCCCAAAAGTCGAAAGCCGCCGAGCCGGTCGGACAAAAAACCATGCCGCGTTCGCGATCGATCGACATGCCCGTCCAGACATTGGCTCCCCCGGTTTTCAGATAGGCGTCTTCCGGCCAGGTGTCGTAGCCGAATTCGCCCGGGCGCGGGATGGTGTTGAACTTCCAAACCAGCTCGCCGGTGCGAACGTCGTACGCTCGGATCGGACCCGGAGCGGAAGGAGCAGGCCCCTCGCCTACCCGCATGCCCATGATGATGAGATTCTCGAAGACGACGCCAGGCGTGTTGGCCTGCACTTGGTAGCCTTCCACGTCGCGTCCCAGTTCGGCCTTCAAATCGACGCGGCCATCGACGCCGAAATCCGCGATGCGCCGCCCGGTCCCTGGATCGATCGCGATCAGGTAACGGTTGACCCCGAAAAGGATTCGTTTCTCGTCTCCATTCTCCCAATACGCCAGGCCGCGATTCACGCCCCGACCTTCGTTCGAGTCGAGTCCCTCGTAGGGATCCAGGCGCCAGAGTTGCTGGCCCGTCGCTGCATCGATAGCCACCAGATCGAGCCGGGCGTCGGTTCCGTAGAGCGCGCCTTCGATCACCAGCGGATTGCATTGGATCTGGCTGCGACCGTCCGGATCGTCCGCGCCTCCCTGCCATTGCCAAGCCAGTTCCAGCTGATGCACGTTCCGAACAGTGATCTGATCCAAGGTCGAAAACTGACTCGAGGCGGCGTCGCCCAAGTACGTTTTCCAGTCCGCCGAAGCGGCAGCGTGAAGAGGCATGGGGAGGTGAGCGACCAATGTCGCTACAGCGAGAAACAAGCGGGGCATGAGGACTAGCAATGCGAATCCGCACGATGTTTGGCAATCCCCGAAACCAGTCGCCCAACTGCGGAACGCCGACGAATCCATCGCCCCTTGTAAGAAATCTGAGAAAGCGACGACTCGCGTAGCGGGCGGCCCGACATTGCTTATGTTGCCCTCCTCAGCTCCTTCGCGGACTGAAAAACGCTCGTCGTCTTCCAACCATGGTTTCCTACTCCCACCGTTCCATTTCCCGTCTTGAGTCTCACCCTCAGCCTGCTGCGAAGAGCGCTACCGAGACGATTCAGCTCCCCACCGCTTGCGATTGCCCACCTCCTAGATTAGAGATAGGGGCTAGTGGCCTCACCGACCTAGAGTCCCAAAGCCGTTCGCATTGCAATGCCACCGGCGTCACCACCTCTGGCGAGCAGTTCGGAAACCCTTTGGATACTCAACCGCTGACCGGGATCGCGATCGGATAGGCCCCCACCGTCCTTCCGAAGCCAAGTAACATGAGCACCTCCGACCACGATCTTGCCAAAGCGAACGAAGCCCTTCGCGAGCGTATCCAGGAACTGGAGAGGATCAACGCGTCGCTCACGCATCAGGTGGAGCGGGCGACCCAAGCGGCTGAAAACAGCTCCATCGGGCGCGCTGCCAAGGAATTGGAGGAACAGGTAGAGGAGCGCAATCGTCAGCTGGAAGAGACCTTGCTCGAGCTGGAAAGATCCAACGAGGAATTGACCATCGCCAAGGAAAAGGCGGAGGCCTCAGCCCATGCCAAGAGCCAGTTTCTGGCCACCATGAGCCACGAGATCCGCACTCCCATGAACGGATTGGTCGGCGTGCTCACCCTCATCGAAGACGGCCTGCCGGCGTCCAAACGCAAGCTCCTCAAAACTGCCCAAAACTGCTCGGAGGACCTGCTGCTCATCATCAACGACATCCTCGACATCTCCAAGATCGAAGCGGGCAAGATGAATCTCGAGCGCATCGTCTTCGACGCCCGCGAACTGCTGGAAAGCGTATGCGAACTCCATAGCGCCAGCGCTCATGCCAAAGGGCTGGAAATCGTCTGCGATACCGATCCGCAGCACGACTACCAATGCCTCGGCGACCCGCTTCGCATTCGGCAAGTGATCTCAAACATCGTCAGCAACGCGGTGAAGTTCACCGACAAAGGCGAAGTCGTGGTGAAGGCCAGCGTGCTGCTCAACCCCATCATCGGAAACAGCCTGTTCATCGAGATAATGGATACCGGAGTCGGCATCAGCGCCCAGGCCCAGGAACGCCTCTTCGAAACCTTCTCCCAAGCCAACTCCTCCACCACCCGCAAGTTCGGCGGCACCGGACTCGGCCTGGCCATCGCCAAAAAGTTCGTCGAGCTCATGGGAGGGGAAATCGGCGTCGCTAGCAACGAAAACGTAGGCACCACCTTCTGGCTGCAGATCCCCCACCCCAATGAGCGCCCCCATGGTCGGCACTCCTTCGACACGGAAAAGATCGCCGGAAAACGCGTGCTGATCGTCGACTCCAACGAGACGAACCGCGCCTACCTTTCCCGCTGGCTCACCTACTGGGACTGCCAAGTGACTGACTCGGGCTCCATGAAGGATCTATTCGAGAATATCAGCAAATTGGATACACCAGAGCGACCGAGCTACGACATCTTCCTGATCGATCAAAAGCGGGCAGATCGGCATAGGGAGAGCTGGAAGAAAGCCGCGGAGGACATCCTGCAAGCCAGTCGTACCCGAATCATCACCCTCTGCCGCGCTCAGGACGGCCGCGACTGGACCCTGGACGATCCCAACAGCCTCGCAAAACCTGTCACCATCGGGCGCCTTCACGATTGCCTCGCTGGGAACGCATCGGCAGACGATTCCTCCGACGCCCAACGAAAAGGCATCGCTTTTCAGCGCTACGAGTCGCTGCGCCTCCTGCTGGTGGACGACAACATCACCAACCGCTTGATCGCTTCCCAGCTCCTCGAACAACGTCATGGCATCAAGGCGAAAACCGCCGCCAACGGCATCGAAGCCCTCGAAACCCTCAGAGACGAGCCGTACGACATCGTGCTGATGGATTGCATGATGCCCGATATGGACGGGTACGAGGCCTCGCGGGCTATTCGCCGCGGGGAAGTGGGAGCCACCAACAAGGACGTGATCATCATCGCCCTCACCGCCAACGCCATGAGTGGCGACCGTGAAGAGTGCCTCGCCGCCGGCATGGACGACTACCTCACCAAACCGCTGCGGGCCGCCTTGCTGGCCAAAGCTCTCCACAAATGGGTGGGCGGAAAAAAGAGCCCCTCCGTGCACAAAATCCCCGAGGAGCCCCGTGACAATTCCGGAGACGAGTTCGCCAGAGCCCTCTCGTGCGAACCCCTTTTCGACCCGACGAATCTGATTGAGATGTACGAGGAAGAGTACGCGGTCATCAACAATCTGCTGGAGTTCTTCCTTTCGAATCTGGACGACACCTTGAGCCAGCTGCAAGAAGCGGTCGAATCGAACGCCGACGCCGAACGGCTACGCTTTCTTTCGCATCAGATAAAAGGCTCCGCCGCCAACTACGGCGCCCAGCGGCTTTTCCTCATCACCAAAACCATGGAGCAGCACTGCGTGCAGAACGAAAAGGAAAAAGCGATTTCGCTCTTCCCGGAAACCAAAGAAATCGTTTCGCGCACAATTCGGGAAATCGCTCAGTTCAGCGTGGACAGCAACGGAACCGCAAGTCAGTAGGCCCGTTGCCGCGACCGACATAACGCAAAGCCCTCCAGGCGGCCCCAAACGCGTATCCTTATCCTCAATACGTTTGCAGAACGCGTTCAACGGCTTCCATCACGGTGAGCTCGCCAGCCGCCACCTTGTCGCGAACCTCGGATAGACAGCCCTTCACTTCGCTCTTCTGATAGAAAAGCCGCAAGGCGCTTTCCTCCAGCAGCGTCTTGAACCACTGGGAATTCTGGGCCGCCCGACGCGACTCGAAGACGCCGTTCTCCTTCAGGAATTGCTCGAATCCGGTGATCATCTCCCAAATTTCATCCACCCCTTCGCCGGTGACGGAGGAACAGGCCATGGCCTTGGGCTTCCACTTGGGCGTGTACGGATGCAGAAAACGCATCACCCGCTCGTACTCGGATCGCGCCGCCCGGGCTCGCGTGACATTGTTTCCATCGGCCTTGGTCACCACGATGGCGTCCGCCATCTCGATCACCCCTTTCTTGATGCCCTGAAGCTCGTCGCCCGCTCCCGCGATCTGCAGCAAGAGAAAGAAATCCACCATAGAGCGAACCGCGACCTCGCTTTGCCCGACGCCAACCGTTTCGACTAGAATCACGTCGTATCCAGCGGCTTCGCACAACAGAATCGATTCGCGCGTCTTAGCTGCCACACCGCCGAGCGTGCAACCTGAAGGCGATGGACGAATGAATACGTTCGGCATACGCGAAAGCTCTTCCATACGGGTCTTGTCGCCCAAGATGCTGCCGCCGCTGACCGAACTGCTCGGGTCCACCGCCAATACGGCGAGCTTGTGGCCTGCGGCGCAAAGCTTCTTGCCGAGGCACTCGATGAAGGTGCTCTTTCCCGCTCCCGGAGTGCCCGTTATCCCGACGCGTATCGACTTTCCGGATGCGGGCAAACAGCGACGCACCACTTCGCGGGCGATTTCCTTATGAGCGGTCGCTTCGCTCTCCACCATAGTGATGGCCCGCGCGAGCAACGCTGTATTGCCATTCTCGATACCTTCTACCGCTTTATCCGCGTCGAGAGGAGCCTTGCGCCGCCGCCCTGCGTTCGGTCGATCGGAGATTGAAATGCCGCTCACGATTTCGCCAGCGTAGAGCGACTTGTCCGCATCCTTTGGATGCCATTCTGGGTTGCACTTGATCGTTTTGGGTTTCATCGGGAAAAATCGTTTGAGAGCTGCTGATCACGAGGTCGGGCCTAACCAGATCTTCAGTTTTTCATAGTCTGCGACAAACAGGCAAGATGCCTTTCGGTTTTCAGTTTGCAGGGCGGGGCGTCGACCCGCCATCTTTGTCGCCTCAGCGCGGCGACCTACACCATGGAGCCGCGTTCCTGCGGAACGTGCCAGCTCCACGCGCCTCTCCTTCGCCCACGAAAACGCGCCGCCTGCATTTCTACAAGCGGCGCGTCGCGAGAGTGACGATTCAGACAGACTGACTAGAGGTCCTTGAGCAAGAGCTTCAAGGTCTCCTTGGCGGAGTTCGGGATCACGGTGCCGGGACCGAAAATAGCGGAAGCTCCGTTTTCGTAGAGGAACTCGTAATCCTGTACCGGGATCACGCCGCCGCACACGACCATGATGTCCTCACGATCGTACTTCTTGAGCTCGGCTACGAGCATGGGAAGCAGCGTCTTGTGACCCGCGGCCAGCGAGCTCATAGCGACCACGTGCACGTCGTTTTCCACCGCTTGACGAGCGGCTTCTTCCGGAGTCTGGAAAAGCGGCCCGATGTCCACGTCGAATCCGAGGTCGGCGTAAGCGGTCGAAACCACCTTCGCTCCACGGTCGTGTCCGTCCTGACCAAGCTTGGCGATCAGGATACGCGGACGACGTCCTTCCTTTTCCACGAACTGATTGATGAGTTCCTTCACTTCGTCCACGCCTTTGTCCTTTCCGAATTCTTTTGAGTAAACGCCAGAGATGGAGCGGATCTGAGCCTTGTAGCGTCCGAAGGTCGCTTCCATGGCGTCGGAGATTTCTCCCAACGAGGCCCGGCAACGCGCCGCTTCGACCGCCAATCCGAGCAGGTTGCCCTTCTCGCCGGCCGCGCAGCGTTCGATGGCTTCCAGCGCCTTGCGACAAGCCGCTTCGTCGCGGTTGGCCCGCAGCTGCTCGAGGCGCTTGACCTGTGAGTCGCGCACCGCGGAGTTGTCGATATCGAGGATCTCTAGTGGATCTTCCTTGGCCAAACGGTACTTGTTTAGGCCGACGATGGTTTCCTTGCCGCTGTCGATGCGAGCTTGGCGACGAGCCGCCGCTTCCTCGATACGAAGCTTGGGGATGCCTTCTTCGATAGCCTTTGTCATGCCGCCCAAGGATTCGATCTCCTGGATATGGCCCCAGGCCTTCTCCATGAGCTCCTTGGTGAGCGACTCGACGTAGTAGCTGCCGCCCCATGGGTCGATGACATTGCAGATACCGGTTTCTTCCTGCAGGAAGAGCTGGGTATTGCGGGCAATGCGAGCCGAGAAGTCGGTCGGCAGGGCGATGGCCTCGTCCAGAGCGTTGGTGTGCAAGGACTGAGTGTGACCGCAGGCCGCAGCCATGGCTTCGATGGCGGTACGGGCCACGTTGTTGAACGGGTCCTGCTCGGTGAGCGACCAGCCGGAAGTCTGCGAGTGCGTGCGCAGAGCCAGCGACTTGTCGTTCTTCGGATTGAACTGGCTGACGATTTTCGCCCACAAGCAGCGAGCGGCGCGCATCTTGGCCACTTCCATGAAGTAGTTTTTGCCGATCGCCCAGAAGAAGGACAGACGCGGAGCGAAGGCGTCGATATCCAGCCCCGCTTCCACACCGGTGCGGAGGTACTCAAGGCCGTCCGCCAGCGTGTAGCCCATTTCCAAGTCCGCAGTCGCCCCGGCTTCCTGCATGTGGTAGCCGGAGATGGAGATGGAATTGAACTTCGGCATGTTCTGCGAGGTGTACTCGAAGATGTCGCCAATGATCTTCATCGATGGCGCCGGCGGGTAGATGTAGGTGTTGCGCACCATGAACTCCTTGAGGATGTCGTTCTGGATGGTGCCGCTAAGCTGCTCCAGAGAACACCCCTGCTCCAACGCCGCCGCGATGTAGAACGCCAGGACCGGGATAACCGCCCCGTTCATGGTCATGGAAACGGAGACCTTGTCCAAGTCGATGCCGTCGAACAGCACCTTCATGTCTTCCACCGAATCGATGGCCACCCCAGCCTTGCCGACGTCGCCCGCCACGCGCGGGTGATCGCTGTCATAACCGCGGTGAGTCGCCAAGTCGAAGGCGACGGAAAGGCCTTGCTGACCGGCGGCGATATTGCGGCGATAGAAGGCGTTCGACTCCTCAGCAGTCGAGAAGCCAGCGTACTGCCGAACGGTCCACGGACGGAAAACGTACATCGTGGCGTACGGTCCGCGCAGGAAAGGAGCGATACCGGCGGTGTAGCCGAGGTGCTCCATGCCTTCGTAGTCCTTTTTCGTATACAGCGGCTTTACGTCGATGCGCTCCATCGTTTCCGATACGAACGCGTCCGCGTTTTGCCCTGTCTTTGCTTCGAGGTCCTTTTCCCAGGCGCCAACATCGGCTCCCGAAACGCCGGCCTCGAAATCTATAGAAGTGAAATCCACATCTTTCATTTTAAAATCGTGCTCGCGGTTTAGAGGGCTCCCAGTTCCACCAGGAACTTCTTGTTGGTTTCGTAGTTGTCGGACTTGATGAATATGTAGTCGTCCATGCCAGCTTCGCGGTATGCCGCTTCCTTGTCGCCGGGATAGCCGGCGAGGATGATCGTGCAGTCCGCAGTCGCTTCCTTGAGGGCTTTGGCCAGCGTCGGAACGCGTTCCTCATAGTCCGGATCGGTGCCGCAAATGGCGACCAGCTTGGAACCGCTTTCCTTGAAGGCTTCCACCGCTGACACGTCATCGTCGAAGCCCTTGGGGAAAATCACGTCGAAACCGCCCGCCTCGAAGAAGGAGCGCGTGAAGTCGGCCCGGGCCTTGTGCTTCTTGAGCGGTCCCAAGTTAGCCAGGAACAGCTTCGGTCCATGGCCGTGCTTGGCGGCGTAGGCTGCCGACGCGGCGCGAAGGTCTTCGTAGATCTCCGCGAGACGCTTGTTGGGCAACGCTTCGCAGCTTGGCTTTTCGTCAGCCACCTTGCGCAAGGCTGCAACCATCTGTCCGATCGTCGCTCCGTTTGCAGCAGCGCCTTCCAGACAGCCGGAACATTTTATGGAAACGTCCTTGGCCCGAGCGGCAGCAATCGCTTCCGAGCGATCCGCCTTCAATGCCCCGACGCCTACGCCTTGTCCTTCCAGCGGTTTTTCCTGCAGGTTCGGATAATTGTTCGTACCGACAAGACGGATACGTTTCTGGCCAAGCATCTTCTCCTTGGCGGAGCGCGTCGCAGCGACGACACCCTGAACGTATCCACTTTTCAGTGACTCGAATGCGCCACCTTCCTTTTCGATACCTTGGAAGGCTTTCCAAGCGACCTTCGAGAGCTCGCTGGTAAGATTTTCCACGTACCAGGAGCCGCCCGCTGGATCCACCACCGCAGTGAGTTCGCACTCTTCCTGCAGGACCAGCTGGACGTTGCGAGCGATGCGGTTCGCGAACTCGTTGTTGGGGCGGAGAATCTCATCGAACCGTCCGACGCAGATGCTGTCCGCGCCGCCCACCACAGCGGAAAACGCTTCCGTGGTGCCGCGCAACATGTTCACGTATGGATCGTGCTTGGTCTTGTTGTACACGCCGGTGCGAGCGTGCAGGCTCATCTTCGCCGCTTCGGCTGAACCGCCCATGGAGGTGACGATCTTCGCCCACAGTTTGCGAGCGGCCCGCAGCTTCGCCACTTCCATGAAGAAGTCGGGACCGATGGCGAGGTTGAACTGCAGTTGCTTGGCCGCTAGATCAACGTCGACGCCGCGCTTGACCAGTTCTCTTATATAGAAGACGCCGTTGGCCAAAACGCCGGCCAGCTCTTCCGTAGCGCTGGCGCCAGCAGCATGCAAAGGCCAACCGCTCACGCCGATGGAACGGAAGCTCGGTGTGGTTTCGCTCGCGCTTTTCACCAGATCGGCCGCCTCGTCCATCAGAGCGTCCAGACTCGTCGAGAGGCTTCCCTCGCTGGCCAGAACGCCGAGCGGATCGAAATTGTAGCCGCCGCTGACCTTGGCCAGATCCACGCCTGTTTCTTTCAGCCAAGCCGTGAACAGCGACGCGAAGTAAAGGCCGGAACAGCCGGTTTCGAAGTAGAAGGGAACCGCGTCCGCCACCACTTCCTTGAAGGCCTTGCGCAGATCCTCCACGCAAGCTAAGGAGAGTCCGTCCTGACCCACTTGCTCTTCCTGAGCCTGATCCGGGTCGAGACCGTTTCGAGTAGCGGCGTCCAGGCGAACGCGCACCGCGTTTTGTCCGCTTTGCAACGCATGCAGCAGAGTCTTGTTGAACTCCTCTGGAGCTCCTCCTCCAAGATCCTGGGCCACTTCCCAGCCACCCTGCAGGTAGCCCTGAGGTTTCGTTCCACGAGTGTAGTCGCCTTGGCCCGGGACGGATTCCGCAGCCTCCAAGTCGCTACAATCCTCGCGCCGATAGATCGGCTGAAGAACGATCCCCTCGGGGGTCTTCGTAAGCATCTTCTTATCGAAGGGAGCTCCTTTCAAAAGGCGCTCCGCAGCTTCGCGCCATTGCTCGTAGGAGCACGCCTCGAAGTCGCCCAATAAAGGTTCCTTGACTGTGTCACTCATGATAAATCGGTGTACGTAGAGGTTAATCAAAAACCGACGTCACGCGAACGCGCGTAGCGTCGAGTCTGGGCCCCACAATCAGAACCTCGCCGAATTTGTCAATTAGCTAATTTTATCCAAAGCATTATTGACTTAAGTAGGCCTAATGTCCAATTTCGCCACCGATTCGGCACGACAACACCATATGTCACTTCCAATGATACAGCAAATCGATCACATCGGCATCGCGGTCAAAGATCTCGAAGAGGTGAAAGCCTACTACGAGAAGTCGCTTGGTTTGAAGTGCGAAGCCACCGAAGAGGTGGAATCGCAAAAGGTACGCACGGCATTCTTCCATGCTGGCGAGGTCCATATCGAGCTACTCGAGCCGACCGACCCGGAGAGCCCGATCGCCAAGTTCCTGGAAAAAAAAGGCGAAGGGATTCACCACATCGCCTTCCGCACTGACAATATCGAGGGTCAGCTCCAACACGCCAAGGACAGCGGCGTGAAGCTCATCCACGAAGTACCCTTCGAAGGGGCGGCCAACAAGCTCGTGGCCTTCCTCCATCCGAAGTCCACCCATGGAGTGCTCACCGAGTTCTGCATGGAGAAGCCGGACTAAGGACCAGTCGAAGCCTCAGATTCTTATCACCATGGCAATCGATCCCAAATTGTTAGAACTGCTGCGCAAGAAACGCGAAATCGCGAAGAAGGCCGGCGGCGAGGATAAACTGGCCAAGCGCCGCGAAAAGGGACAGATGTCCGCTCGCGAGCGACTGCTCTACCTGTTCGACGAAGGCACCTTCCAAGAATTCGGCATGCACGCAGCCCACACCGCCACCCGCTTCGGCATGAAGGACAAGCTCATGCCTTACGATGGCGTGGTCTGCGGCACCGGCTTCGTCGAAGGACGCCCAGTCGCCGCTTTCAGCCAGGACTTCACGGTCGGCGGCGGCGCGGTCGGACGTATCCACGCCAAAAAGATCTGCGATCTTATGGACTATGCTCACGAAGCGGGCATGCCATTGATCTCCGTAAACGACTCCGGAGGCGCTCGCATCCAGGAAGGCGTGGATTCGCTTTCTGGATACGGACAGATCTTCTTCAAAAACGTGCTGCTTTCCGGCGTCGTTCCCCAAGTCGCCATCATCGCTGGCCCCTGCGCCGGCGGCGCCGCCTACTCGCCCGCCCTGGCGGACTTCATCATCATGACGAAGTCCAACGCCAACATGTTCATCTGCGGACCGGACGTCATCAAGGCGGCCACCGGAGAACAAGCCTCGCTCGATCAGTTCGCCACCGCGGCAGCTCACGCATCCGTTTCCGGCAACATCCACATGATCGCCGAAGACGACAAGCACGCCCTCGAGCTCGCGTCCCGTCTGCTCAGCTTCCTGCCGAGCAACAATCTGACCGATCCGAATCACGATCTGGAAGTGGAGCTCGATCTCTCCCCAGACGAAGGCATGAACGAGATCGTTCCCGGCTCCCCCAAGGAAGCCATGGACGTTCACGCAGTCATCGAACGCCTGGTGGACGATGCAGACTTCTTCGAAATCATGCCGAGCTTCGCTCGAAACATCGTCACCGGTTTCGCCCGTATCGGCGGCATCGTGGTCGGCATCATCGCCAACCAGCCGACGGTCAAGGCCGGCACCCTGGACATCGACAGCTCCGACAAGGGCGCCCGCTTCATCAGAACGTGCAATGTATATAATGTACCACTGGTAAACCTGGTCGACGTACCCGGCTTCATGCCAGGTCTCGCTCAGGAACGCGGCGGCATCATTCGCCACGGAGCCAAGATGCTCTTCGCCTACGCGGCATCCACCGTACCCAAGATCACCCTCATCATGCGCAAGGCCTACGGCGGAGCCTACCTCGCCATGTGCTCAGCTGACATGGGAGCGGACCGCGTCTACGCCTGGCCCACCGCGGAAATCGCGGTCATGGGCGCTTCCGGAGCGGTTAACGTGCTCTTCCGCAACGAGATCAAGAACGCCGAAGACCCCAAGGCTCGGGCCGCGGAGCTCATCGAGGAATACGCGGAGGAGTTCTCCTCGCCTTATCAGGCGGCGGCGAACGCCATGATCACCGACGTGATCGAGCCTTCGGAAACGCGGGCCACCATCGCTGAAGCCCTCCGCCTGACGCTTTCCAAGCGCGACACCCGTCCGCCCAAGAAGCACGGCAACATTCCTCTCTAAGCGAACCGGCCTTAACCTTAAGGATTATGACATTCGTAAACCAAAGCGCCCTTCTCGCGGCAGGATTTCCGGCCCGGCCGGACTTCGGCGAGAATATCACGTTCATCGTGGTCGGGTTCGTCTTCGTGATGTGCGTGCTCATCGCCTTGTCTCTGGTCACCAGCGCCATCGGCGCCGGATTCGTCAGGGCCGAGAAACGAAAGGCCGCTCAGCAAGCCGCTGCAGCGCCGGCGCCCGTCGCCTCCGCTCCCGCAGCCAAGACCTCTTCCGGTCCATTCGATGCACACGGCGTTCCCGAGCACATCCCCGCTCTCATCGCAGCCGCGGTGCACGTCACGTTGAAAGGCAAACGGCACCGCATCCGCGGCGTTCGCGTCGCTCAAGGCGGACGTTGGGCTCAAGAGGGCCGTCGCGATATCTTCTCCTCTCACCGCGTTCGCTAGCTGCGTGCCGCGCTGAAAACCAATCTAAAAACAGTTCCAAATTATTAAGAAAATGAAGCGCCTACGCATCACTATCGAAGGCAAACAGTACGAAGTTGACGTCGAAGTTATCGGCGAAGAAAACGCGGGCTCCCAAGCGTGGCCTGCCATGAGCTCTCGCTCCGCCGCCTCTTCCGCGGCAGCAGCTCCTCCCGCTTCGGCACCTGCTCCCTCCTCTCCTCCTCCAGCCGCCGCGCTCGGCGATGTCGTTAGCCCACTCGCAGGCACCGTCGTTTCCGTCGACGTGCAGGAAGGCGCCCAAGTCAAGGCGGGCGATAAGCTCGTCACCTTGGAAGCGATGAAGATGAACACCATCGTCAACGCTCCCTCGGACGGCACCATTGGGGCCATCTACGTCAAGGCAGGCGATCCAGTCGAGGAAGGCAAGCCGCTCGTAAGCTTGAAGTAGGCTTCCTCAAAACCTTGGCTGACCAGCCAAATAAACGCAGGTAATATAATGCAAGCAATTGAGGAACTCTTCCTAAATACAGGCCTCTTCGCTCTAGAATGGCGCATGATCGTCATGTGGGGCGTGGTCGCCGTGCTGCTCTACTTGGCAGTCTTCAAGAACTTCGAACCTCTGCTCCTCGTGCCCATCGCGTTCGGAGCGCTGCTCGCGAATCTTCCGACCAAGAACATGACCAACCACCCGGCGGGGCCGGTGCTGGCTCCCGTTAACGGTAGCATAGTGACCAGCAATCTCGCCTACGGGCAGACCATCGAGCTGCCCACGGTCATGCACGAGATGCCCACCACGGTGGCTCGCATCGGTTCGAAGGAGGAAGCGATCGCGCTGCTCGAGGAACAGTTCTCCGCCAAGATCAGCGGCGAACAGCTGCTGCTCTACGTGATCCGCCCCGACGCGCTTCACGAGGGATTGGAAACGGAGTTCGACGAAGTGACTGTCAACGCAAACGGAGCCACGATCACCCTCAAGGCGACGGACATCCTCGTCTGGGCGGACGCCTCCGGCAACGTGGCCGAAGCCAACGCCAAGGTGGGAGACAAAGTCGTAGCGGGCACCGAGCTCGCTCGTCTGCACAGCTCCCACACCGGCGGCCTCTACCACTACATCTCCATGGGGATCCTGCTGGAGCTTTTCCCTCCTCTGATCTTCTTGGGAGTAGGAGCGCTCACCGACTTCGGTCCGCTGATCGCGAATCCGCGCGTGCTTCTGCTGGGCGGAGCCGCCCAGTTCGGCGTATTCGCCACCTACGCAGGAGCCATGGCATCGGGACTGTTCAGCTCGAGCCAGGCCGCTTCGATCGGGATAATCGGGGGGGCCGATGGGCCGACCTCCATTTTCCTAGCCAATAGCCTCGCTCCCGAGCTGCTGGCCCCGATCGCCGTCGCAGCCTACAGCTACATGGCCTTGGTTCCGGTTATCCAGCCGCCTATCATGCGAGCGTTGACCTCGGAAAAGGAACGAAAGATCCGCATGAGCAGCCTGCGCAAGGTGAGCAAGCTGGAGAAGCTGATCTTCGCACTGGTGGTCACCATCTTCTGCATCCTTCTGGTTCCGGACGCGTCGCCGCTGATCGGTATGCTCTTGCTGGGCAACTTCATCCGCGAATGCGGTGTGGCCGAACGCCTCAGCAAGGCCGCACAGAACGAGCTGATCAACGTGGTAACGATCTTCCTGGGCACCAGCGTGGGCATCACCATGACCGGCGACCGCTTTCTCAAGGCGGAGACCTTGGCCATCCTCGGCCTCGGCATCGTGGCCTTCGGCGTGGCCACCGCTTGCGGCATCTTCATGGCCAAGGGCATGAACTTGATCTCCAAGAACAAGATCAATCCGCTCATCGGCTCAGCCGGCGTCTCCGCCGTGCCCATGGCCGCCCGCGTCAGCCAGGTCGAAGGACAAAAAGCGGACTCGAGCAACTTCCTGCTCATGCACGCCATGGGGCCAAACGTGGCCGGCGTGATTGGTACAGCCCTCGTAGCGGGCTACTTTATGACTGTAATGGGAGGCGGACACTAATCCCAACAAAACCCTTCAAGCGCCACTGGTGCATCCAGTGGCGCCACTCGTAAGAAAAATGAGGACATTGAAAGAAATCACTCCAGAGGAAGCTGCTTCGTACGTGAGCAACGGCATGACCGTGGGCTTCAGCGGATTCACTCCAGCTGGCGCCGCCAAGGTCGTACCAAAGGCCATCGCCGCCAAGGCCCGTGAAGAGCACCAGTTTGGAAGAGACTTTAAGATCGGCGTAATCACTGGAGCCTCCACCGGAGACTCCCTCGACGGAGAGCTGGCCCGAGCCGACGCCGTCGCGTGGCGCACGCCCTACCAATCGAACAAATACCTTCGCGGAAACATCAACCTGGGAAAAACCAAGTTCTTCGACATGCACCTTTCGGTGCTGCCGCAGAATCTGCGTTACGGATTCCTGGGCGAAGTGGACGTAGCGGTTATCGAAGCCAGCGAGGTACAGCCAGACGGAAAGATCATCCTTTCCACTTCCGTGGGAGCCACTCCCACCATCTGCAATATCGCGGAAAAGGTGATCATCGAGGTCAACGAGTTCCACTCGAATTCCGTGCATGGCATGCACGACATCTACGAGCCGCTCGATCCTCCTATGCGTCGTCCGATCCAGCTGTCCACCTGCTCCGGACGCATCGGCACCGAATACCTGCAGATCGATCCCAACAAGATCGTGGGCATCGTGCGCACCAACCTTCCCGACGAAAACGGCGGCTTCAAGGAACCGGACGAACTCACCAACAAGATCGGAGAAAACGTCGCCACCTTCCTCGCTGGCGAACTTCACAGCGGCCGCATTCCGCATTCATTTCTCCCGATCCAATCGGGCGTGGGCAACATCGCCAACGCGGTGCTGGGAGCCATCGGAGCCAACCCCGACATCCCCGCTTTCGAAATGTACTCGGAAGTCATCCAGGACTCGGTGGTCAAGCTCATGGAGGCCGGACACATTCGCTTCGCCAGCGCTACTTCCCTCACCCTGAGCCCGGAACTGCTAACCCACGTCTACAACAATCTGGATTTCTTCAAGCCGCGCTTCCTGCTGCGTCCTCAGGAGATCTCCAACCATCCGGAACTCGTGCGTCGCTTGGGTATCATTTCCATCAATACCGCCATCGAGGTGGATATTTTCGGAAACGTGAACAGCACCCACGTCATGGGCAAGGAGATGATGAACGGTATCGGCGGCTCGGGCGACTTCACCCGCAACGCCTTCATCTCCATCTTCACCTGCCCTTCCATCGCCAAGGGCGGCAAGATCAGCGCCATCGTTCCTTTGGTCAGTCACACCGACCACAGCGAACACAGCGTACAGGTTCTCATCACCGAACAAGGCATCGCCGACCTGCGTGGGAAGAGCCCGGAAGGACGCGCCCGCTCCATCATCGAGCACTGCGTGCACCCGAGCTACAAGGCCGATCTGGAGAAATACTTCACCGCCGTCACCGCCAACCGAGGTCACACTCCGCAAACGCTGGCCGACGCTTTCAGCATGCACCAGCGTTTCATGGAAACCGGCGACATGCGCAGCAACCCAGCGTAAGCGAAAACGAGAAACACTCTCTCCCAAACAACATCGAACGGCGTCCAACTCGGACGCCGTTTTCTTTTTCAAGGTAGGGCGTGGCCGCCGCGCCACGCCAACACAACCCGACCAGCACCCCTCCCCAATTCCTCCAGAACCACGAACCCAGAACCTGAACCTACTCCACCAAAAACTGGATCTCCGTCAGGTACTTCTCCGGGTTGCCCTTCAAGATCATGCCCGGACCCTTGTGGTAGACCTCGCGCGACGGGGACACCAGCTTAGCTCCCTCCCGTTTGACGACTTCGAACAGCTTGGCATAGCCCTCCGACAGGCGTTCGTATGGCCCCTTGAACAGATAGGTCAAAGCGGTCCCGCCCGGCAGCTCGCGAGACGCTACCCCTTCCTTGTCCACCGCTCGCTTCACTTCGAAACAGGGTTCGATATCCGCGTCCTCCTCCTTGTATTCCCCATCGTAATACAAGCACATCGCCCGACCGGAAATGAAACGGCCCGCATGTCGACCAAGAACCTTGAACCCCTTTCCCACCTCGTCATAGCGCCCCTTCATGCGATAGCCAGCCACCAGCATCGCAGGGATCTGCTTCTCCTCCACCTCGTGAGCGTTGCCCTCCAGTTCTTCGCCAGATGGCGTCACGCGAAGAATCCCGTCGATTTCGTCGATCGACTTGCGAAACGACGATACCTTCGTTTCCAAGTCGCGTCGTTTGGCATTCAAATGAGCGACCAGTTCGCCATCCTCCACGCATTCCTCCAGCAGCTGCTTGATCTCTGCCAGCGAAAAGCCCATCGCCTTGAGCGCTTGAATCACGCGAGCATCCGAAACCTGATCCGGAGCGTAGTAGCGGTATCCACTTTCTGGATCCACGAAATCCGGAACCAGCAGCCCGCGGTCGTGATACAGTCGCAAAGCCTTCACCGTCACGCGAGCAATGCGAGAGAACTCACCAATCGAATAAGTCATGTCCTATCTCCTTTCCTATTCTAGCGCATGGGTTGACGCAGCACCGTACGGAGCTTTTCCGGGGCCGCCCGTCTCGGATCGCTCAAATAGATTTCATGGTGCTTCAGGGCCCGTTCCTTGCCTTGCTCAGCGATAAAGGCATGCAGTCTTTCCACATTCGGACCTTCCTCGCTATACGGCCCTAAATGCATGATTTGGGCGCATTCGCCTTCCTCGTAAACCTCGAATCGTACCCGATCCAAAGCGGCCGGATTATTCTTCTTTCTGACGCGCTCAAGCGCGGCCGCTACCATGTCCTCGCTCACGCAATCCGGCTGCATGATCATTAGCGTCCAGCGCCACTCGTCGAGGCGACGTTCCAGGTAGGCGTCCATATCGTCGGCCCACCAGAGCCCCTCCAGAGGCATCACCACGAAGTCTATGCCCGCATCGCTCTGCTTCGACATGAACTTGAGCGTATACGCCAATGGATACAAAGCCTCCATGGCTTGCTCGAACTCCTTCGACTCCGGGGCGCCGGCGCCATCGATCATAAGATAGCGAAGCGGCGGCACGTCGACCGAAGACACAGATTTGGAGCTGGGGCGATAGAGCTCCATGAGCTCTTTCTTGTAGTCGATCTTCTTCATCGATGCCATCATCATCCCTCCCCCAAGGGGAGAGTCAGCAAGAAAGCGCTATCATGGAAACTTTCATTGACGTCCGAAAGGGTGACGTCATGCTGTCAACTCAACCGCTCATGTCCAAAGCCGACGACAAGAAGAGCAAGCGCAGGAACACGTCCCTGCGCCTCGACAGCGAAATGCTGAAGGCCTTGAAACGGAGAGCCATCGACGAGGAGACTAGCGTGCAGAGAATCCTCGAAAAGCTGATACGGGACTATCTCAAGAAAACCTAGCCGATGCCACTTCACGAAATCACCTACCGCTGGCACTACGCCCCGAGCGAAGACCTGACAAGCTTCCCATCCACTCTTGCGGGTTATCACGTCGACCAGAGCGGTGAGGACCGCTCCTTGGTGGAGCTCTTCGATTCCTTCGATCAGATCCTAAGAAAGACCGGCCTCGTCCTTGAATTCCGCGACCAGCACCTCTCTCTCGTGGACGCGAGCGACCTGGTTTCCGACAGGATCGGCCAGCAACTCGACACGCTTTCGGTTCCTATCCGATGGCAAGACCTGCCCTCCGGATACCTTCGCAGTTTTCTGGAGACCGCTCTCGACCTCAGGGCGGCTCTCCCTCTCATCCGTATCCATATATCCACTCGCAACTTCGACCTGCGCAACCAGGACCGGAAGATCGTCGCTCGTCTGACGCAGATCGCCATCAAGCCGGAGAAATCCAATCTCCACCACAGCGTTATCACGCTCGAACCGCTCATCGGGTATCAGGACGACGCGGAGCTCATCGCCGCTGCCATCGACGACTTCCCCAACTCCTTGCCCAACCCGCCACCATTGCTGGAATCCCTTCTTCAAGCGATAGATTTCCCCGATCCGCCTCCCAAACCGCAAAACGCCGTGACGCTCGAGCCCGAGCAATCCGCTCAGGAGGCCGTGCTCGCTATCGCTCGCGTCATGGTCGAGGCAGCTCGCAAAAACGAAGCCGGAATCATCGACGATATCGATACGGAGTTCCTTCACGACTACCGCGTATCGATCAGAAAACTACGCTCCGTTCTCGCCTTGATCAAAGGCGTTTTTCCCAGCGATGAAACGCGGAAGCTGAAATCCCTGCTCGGTTCCTTCGCCAAAGCCACCAACGGGCTTCGAGACCTCGATGTCTACCTGCTTGCAGAGGAAAGCTACCGCAGCATGGTCCCCGCCAGCCTGCGATCAGGACTCGACCGCGTATTCTCCGACTTTCGAAAAGGCCGCTCGAAGGAGCTGCTGCGCGTTCGCCGGCGCTTGCAGTCCAAATCCTACCAAAGCGAAGCCAAGCGCCTCGAATCGTTTTTCCACCAAGACGAGCCATCGAGCGCCAAACGAAGCGACATCCCAATCGGAGAGCTCTCCGCAGCCGAAATCTATCGCCACTACAAGCTCGTCGCCAAGCAAGGCGCCGCGATCGACCAGGAAACGCCCGACGAAGATGTGCACGAGCTGCGCATCGAATGCAAGAAGCTGCGCTACCTGCTCGAGCTTTTCGCATCCCTCTACCCGGCGGACGAAATCAAGATCATCATCAAAAGCCTAAAACGCCTGCAAAACACGTTGGGCGACTTCAACGATCTCTCCGTTCAGCAAATCGCGCTGACAAACTACCTGCAGGAAACGCCCAATCTCGAACGAAAGACCGCCGCCGCCCTGGGAGGCCTGATCACAAGGCTCGGCGTCATGCAGGACCAGAGAAGGCGCAGCGTATCCAAACGTTTCGTACAGTTCAACGATCGCGACACCAAGCTACGTTTTAAAACGCTGTTCTCCCCTGAACGAAAGGCGGTTTCATGAGCATCATCGCCTGCTACAGCAGCAAAGGCGGCGTGGGCAAGACCTCCGCCGCCATCAACCTGGCCCACGCCTCTTCCCAAGCGGGCAACCATACCCTGCTGGTGGACCTGGACCAGCAAGGAGCTTCCTCCTTCTACTGTCGGGTACGCCCGCCCAAACGGCATCGAGCGAAAAAGATCCTCTCCGACCGCGAAGCCCTGAGCGATGCCATCCGCGAAACCGACCACAGTGGCCTTCACTTGCTGCCGGCCCACCAGTCGTACCGAAACTTCGATGCGCTGCTCGACGGCATGAAGCGGTCCAATCGGCAACTGGCTAAGGTCATCGATCAAATCGCCAGCGAATACGACCACCTGATTCTCGATTGCCCGCCCTCTCTGAGCCATGTCGCGGAAAACGTCTTTCGCGCCGCGGACACCATCCTCGTGCCGCTGGTCCCCACCACGCTTTCCCTGAGAACCTACGAGCAACTGAAGGCCTTCTTCGAGAAGAGCGGCTACAAGCGCAAAAAGATCCACCCCTTTTTCTCAATGGTGGACCAGCGAAAGCGGCTGCACCGCGACATCATGCAAGCGCTGCGCGAATCCGAAAAACGAATACTGGATACGGAAATCCCATACTCCGCCCAGATCGAAGCCATGGGGCTTCACCGCGAGCCAGTGGCCTGCTTCGCCCCCAAGCATAAAAGCAGTCTTGCGTTCCAGCGTCTTTGGCAGGAAATCGACCCCTCGTAATCGCACATGCCTGCTAACCAAGAAATCGAACGCAAGTTCCTGCTCGACTCGCTTCCCTCACAATTGGGGCAAGCCGAGTCCTCCCAGCTTCGCCAAGGCTACCTCAGCGTGGAGGACGCCGAGGTCCGCCTGCGGCAATCGGATGACCGCTACACCCTGACCTGCAAGCGAGGCGACGGTCTCGTGCGGGACGAAGCGGAGATAGACGTTTCCCAAAGCCAGTTCGAAACGCTCTGGCCATTGACAAGCGGTCGGCGGTTGGAGAAGACGCGCTACCGCCTCCCCTACCAAGGCCTACTGATTGAAATCGACGTCTATCACGGTATATTGAAGCCGCTTCGAGTGGCTGAGATCGAGTTTCCAGACCGCGAATCCAGCGACGCTTTCATTCCTCCAGACTATTTCGCCCGCGAAGTCACCGATGACAGCCGATACAAGAATCGGTCGCTTTGCCAATTCGGCGTTCCAAACTAATCCCCCCTACAAGCCTATATGCCGAACTATCAAGTTGGAGTTTTCGCCACGACTGGAAAAAACAGTGACAAAGTCATACTGGTCACTTCACGTACCGGCGAGCGCTGGATCTTCCCCAAAGGCAATACCGAAAAAGGGCGCTCCGACCGCAAAGTCGCGGAAGAGGAGGCCCTCGAAGAAGCGGGCATCATTGGCACTTTGAAATCTGGATACACCGAGTTCGAGGTCTCCTACGGCGAAACCAAGTACCTCCGTCTCTATCAAATGAAAGTGAAGAAGCTGCTCGATAAATACCCCGAGAGCAAAGAACGAAAACGGGCCGTGCTCACGATGGAAGAAGCGTACAAGCGCCTCGGGCCCGACTTGCAAAAGTGCCTGAAAAAGCTCGCTCAAAAGCATCTCTGAGAGCGGATTCGCCCAGGGAATCCCGCTTCGCGAAAGCGGCCCGAGCAACAGCCTCGGGTCCGCCGTCATGCGCCCGTCTCGGCCTGCGAGAAGCGGGTTTCTGGCAGCGTCGAATTCACCTACGAGACACGCCCTAGCTCGTCGCCAACTCGGGCGTAGACCTCGAGCTGCTTGGCTCCGTAGCGCTTAAGATCCTCGCTCAACTGCAGTCGGCCTTTTTCGAAAAGGCTCACCACACAGGAACCGCCAAAAGCGAAATAGCCGAGCTCGTCACCCTTGGAGACCGACTGCCCTTCCTTCGCCGTCATGATGATGGAGCCGACGCAGGTCGCTCCGATCGCCACAAAGGCTACCGTGCCGAGCGATTCCGTCTCCAGCTCGGTGAGCACGCGTTTGTTCTGCCAAAGGTAGCTGGCCGAACGACGCAGAGCGATAGGGCTCACGCTGTAGAGGTCCCCGTTGATCAAACGCTGGCGCATCAGCTTTCCGGATACAGGGGAATGGTAGCGATGGTAGTCGACGGGACACAGTCGCGAGATCACCGCGACGCCATCGGCGAACCGTTCCGCCAGGGCGGCGTCACCGAGAAACGTGGGTAAATCGAATCGCTGCCCTTTCACGTACAAGCCATCGCAGTTTTCCAGATCAGCTATGGCCAGATGGCGCGCGTCCGCGGGCAGAGCCACTGAGGACGCTCCCTCAGCGACTGGTCGGGCTTCGGGTTTCAGTTTCCGATAGAAGAAGTCGTTGAAATTCGAATACGTTTCCACCGGATCCAGAAACTCCTCTTCCTTCAGACCATAGGTCGCGACGAAAGGGAGAATCTTCCGTTTGGAGGACGGCTTATTCATCCTCCAACCGTACCAATGGGAAAACACGGCGCGCTTGGCGAGCAGCCAAAGGCCGACACGTCCCATGGCGGTCTCGTAAGTCCAGCGAAGAAAGGACTCACCGTAGACTTCCTCGACTTGCGTCTGTCCGGTGTAGCGGTTGTAGAATCTAATGTCCGACATGTTGCGCTTTGTGAACCACAGATGGCTCAGATTTTCTCAGAACGAATCCGAAACCTATTCACGAGAACCCTGCTATCTGTGAAATCTGAGGTTATGACAATTTCGCTTTTCCTTAAAACTCAGCGTGACCGGGCACGCGCGGGAAGGGAATGACGTCACGGATGTTGGTCACGCCGGTCACGAACATCAGCAAGCGTTCGAAACCGAGCCCGAAGCCAGCGTGCGGCACGCTGCCATAGCGACGCAGATCGACATACCACCAGTAGTCATCTTCGGAAATGCCGTGCTGCTTCATGTTTTCGAGCAGCAGCTCAAGCCTCTCCTCCCGCTGGCTGCCTCCGACGATCTCGCCGATGCCCGGCACCAGCACGTCCATGGCAGCCACCGTCTTTCCGTCGTCGTTGGCGCGCATGTAGAATGGCTTAAGCGTCTTCGGATAGTCGTAGACCGTGACCGGACATTTGAAATGCTCTTCGGTGAGGTAGCGTTCATGCTCCGATTGCAGGTTCACACCCCACTGCACCGGATGTTCGAAGGTCTTGCCGCTCGACTGGAGCAGCTCGATCGCTTCGGTATAGGGCAAGCGCTTGAAGGGACGGGAAACCACGAACTCCAGCCGCTGCTTGAGCTCCTTGTCGACGAAGTTGAAAAACAGCTCCAGATCAGCGGAGCAGCTTTCCATCACCTCTGCGATGACCGATTTCACGAAGTCTTCCGCCAGCGTCATGTCCTCCTGGAGGTCGCAAAATGCCATCTCCGGCTCCACCATCCAGAACTCGCTGGCATGGCGCGAGGTGTGGGAGTTTTCCGCCCGAAAGGTGGGACCGAAGGTGTAGATGTTTCCCAGTGCGGTGGCATAGGTTTCGCCCTCCAGCTGTCCGCTCACCGTGAGGTAGGTCGACTTGCCGAAAAAGTCCTGCGAATAGTCAATTTTTCCATCTTCGCCGCGAGGCGGATTTTCCGTATCCAAAGTTGTGACACGGAACAGCTCGCCCGCCCCCTCGCAATCGCTGGCTGTCACGATGGGCGTATGCACGTAGAAGAACTTTCGATCCTGAAAGAAACGGTGGATGGCGAAGGCCAGCTTGCTCCGGATTCTGAATACGGCTCCGAAAAGGTTGGTGCGGGGGCGCAAATGGGCGATCTCGCGCAGGTATTCGTTGCTGTGCCGCTTCTTCTGCAGCGGAAAGCTATCGTCGGCGGCGCCGATCAGCTGCAGCTCTACGGCTTGCACCTCCCACGACTGACCCTTGCCCTGCGAAGCGACGAGTCTCCCTTTTACGGATACAGCCGCCCCAGTTGTTATCCCCTTGGATTCGTCGTAGCCCGGCACGCCTTCGTTCACCACGATTTGCAACGATTTCAGCGAAGAGCCGTCGTTGATTTCCAGGAAGAAAAAGGTCTTCGAGTCGCGCCGCGTGCGCACCCAACCTTTCACGAGAACCTCCTCCCGCTCCGATTCGCTGGCTAATAGATCGACAACTAACTGACGCGTCATAAGGCAAATAAGGATTCAATTTTCCAGAGGATGCAAGGCGCGAAAAAACCGAGTCGACCCCAATATCGAGACCGTTTTCCCTAGGACCAAGACTCACTGGCGCCTCCGCAGAAGAGGTCGCACGCTAACGCACCCTCCGCATCAGGACGTAGGCCAGCAGGATCATGAACACCATAGGCGTCCAGGCCGCCCACTCCGGCGGTAGAGCGCCTTCGCGGCCGAGGGCGTTGAGAACGCTGGTCAAGAGATAGAAGGCGAAAAACAGTCCGATCGATTTGGATACGCCCACCGCGGGATTGGTGCGTACGCCAGACACCGCGAAGGGGATGGCGATGCCAGCTACGATGAGGCAACTGGCGGCGCTGGCCATGAGGGCGTGCAGCCTGGCCTCGTAGGTGAGAACGTTTGGATTGTCGTCTTGCGTGAAATTGTCGGTGATGCGCTTGAGCTGCAGAAACGATAGGTCCTTGGGCTTCTTTTGAAAGAGCATCATCAGCTCCGGATCGTCATCGAGATCGACCGCGTCGAGCCGATCGAACGGCGGCATGGTCGTCTTTTCGTCATCCTCGAGATCGTATTGGATATCACGGCCGTCGAAGAGCACCCAATGCCCTTCAACTTCGTCGTAGTAGCCGTAGCGAGCCATGACGCGGCGCACTTCGCGACGCTGCTCATCCATCACGGAAACCGTCACTCCGTAGGCCTGGCTTTTGTACTGGCTGTAGCGGTTGATGAACCACATGCGGCCGTCCTTGCGATTGTCGAAGGACAGGCCCTTCACGATCCCTACCTCGTCGTCGCTTTGGGCCTCGCGGGCCTCTTGGGAAAGACGCAGGTTGAGAATGAGGCGATCCGACTGCTCCACCGACCATGGAATCAGGCTGGAGTTGAGGTACCACAGACCGGCCGACGCGAAGAAGCACGCCAGCCAGATGGAGCGCGTCACCCGAAACACGCTCATGCCGGCGGCTCGGAAAGCCACGAACTCGTTGGCGCGGTGCAGCTGGCCCAAGGAGTATAAAATGGATACAAGGATGGAAGCCGGCAAAGCGATGGTCAGAAAGCTGGGGGCCAGGATGGAATAGTAGAAGGTGATCTCGCCGACCGAGGCCTCGTAGCTGAGCAAGTCGCCGAAGCTGTCCTGGATCTCGAACAGGATGAGCAATCCGAACATGGAGCCGAGCACCAGCACGAAGGCTTTGAGCCACTCTCTAAATACGTATCTGTCGGCGACGCTGAACATAGGTGATGCCCTGTGACACTGCGAGCGAGCCGGGCGAAGTCCAGCGCGTTTCGACATCAGCTTTTTACTGGCGTTTCATAAGCCGCTGTTTACAACTCCGTTGCTAATGACGTCCCAAGCACCGAAAGAGTCCTGGAACTCTCGACTCGGAATAATCCTCGCCGTTGCCGGCAGCGCCGTGGGGCTCGGCAACTTCCTTCGATTTCCTGGTTTGGCCGCTCAGTATGGCGGAGGAGCCTTCATGATCGCCTACCTGGTGGCGCTCTGTCTGATCGGTCTTCCCATTTGCTGGGCGGAATGGGCCATCGGCAGAGCCGGAGGCCAGCGCGGCTTCAATAGCTGCCCGGGCATTCTGGGCGTCATCACGAAAAAGAAGTCGTTTCGGTTTCTAGGGGTCATCGGAGTGATCATCCCGGTAGTGATCTACATGTACTACGTCTACATCGAGGCGTGGTGCCTGGGCTACGCGCTCAATTTCGCATCCGGCGATCTCTATCTCGATTCGGTGGAAGATGCCACCGCGTTTTGGGGAGCCTTCATCGGCATCGAGAAGGACGGTTCCGCGGTCGGCTTCGGATGGCAGCAGGTGGGCGGTTTTCTCCTCGTGGTCTTCATCCTGAACTTCTACCTCATCTATCGCGGGCTCTCGAAGGGGATCGAACTGTTTTGCCGCTACGCCATGCCGACGCTGCTGGTGCTGGCGGTGGTGATTCTGGTTCGCGTGCTGACTCTCGGCACGCCGGACGAAGCCCATCCCGAGCGCAGCGTCTCCAACGGACTGGGCTACATGTGGAATCCGACCAAGCTGGTCATGCACGAGAAAGTGGTGAGCCCCAAGTCCGGTCGAGTCCGCTGGGAGGCGCTGGAGGATGGCGAAGTCGTGGGCGAAACCGCCATCGCCGAGGCGGAGGCCCGAGCCGCGGCCGACCCAGATCTCGAGCTGCGCAGCATCAACATGCTCCAGCAGCTGAGCAATCCGCAGCTTTGGCTGGCCGCCGCAGGACAGATTTTCTTTTCCCTCTCCGTCGGCTTCGGGGTCATCATCACCTACTCCAGCTATTTGAAGAAGGACGACGACGTGGTGCTCAGCGGACTAGCCGCCACCAGCACCAACGAATTCTGCGAGGTGGGTCTAGGCGGCTTGATCACCCTGCCGGCCGGCGTGGCCTTTCTGGGCGTCGCCGGGGTGGCGGGCATGGGCACCTTCGACCTCGGTTTCCGCGTCCTGCCCATGATCTTCTCCGAGATGTGGGGCGGGCAGTTCTTCGGCTTCGCGTTTTTCTTCCTGCTCTTCCTCGCGGCGGTGACCAGCTCGCTCTCCATGCTGCAGCCCGGCATCGCCTTTCTGGAGGAGGCCATGAAAATCAACCGCAAGCAGTCCGTGGCCATCCTGGGCTTCGTGACCGCCATGGGCTGCGCCTTCGTGGTGTACTTCAGCGAAAGCGTCAAGGCGCTCGACACCATCGACTTCTGGATCAACAACCTCTTCATGGTTTCCCTGGCCTTGATCGAAATCATCATCTTCGGCTGGATCATCGGCACCGACAAAGGCTTCGAGCTCGCCCACCGCGGGGCCGCCATCCGCATCCCGCCGATCTTCAAGTTCATCATGAAATACCTGAGCCCGGCCTTCCTGATCGTCATCTTCGGCTCGTGGTTCTACAGCCAGGTGCTCGGCTTCAGCTTCAGCGGCGAGGGACGCGACTACAGCTCCTACATCATCGACCTCTTCATCGAACCCAACCGCACCGCATGGTACAGCGTGGGCCTGATCGCCCTCACCGCCAGCTTTCTGGTGCTTCTGACCATCGGCGGCGCCAGTTGGAACAAAACGACCCCTAAAAAGAAGGAGATCCGATCATGACAATCGGCGGCATCATCATCATGACCCTTTCAGTCGGCGCAGTGGCCAGTCTATTCGTCTGGTGCATCTGGAAAGTGCTCACCACCGAGGGCGAGGACGAAAAGGTCCACGGCTTCGAGATCGAGACTCCCGACAAGGACTGATCCCAACCCTGCGTCCCCTTTTCAACAGGCGTTCACGGCTCCGGCCGGAACGCCTGTTTCGCACCCTGTTGGCGAGCCCAGCTCCGGGGTGGTGGTCTAGGTTGTCCTAGAGGACGGACTTAGCCGACCGATTAAGCCCTTCTACTTAGCCCTTGCTTAAGCTTTTTTAACCAAAAAAGCCTTCGGCCACCTCAAGCCGCGGGACGCGGCCACCGATAAAGGTGGTTGAAACCGTTCCGTCTTTGGCACGCGGCTACCACCAATGCGACCAACGACGAAGCGCCCCCCCGAAAGACCGACTCATTTTCAAGAAACACAGCACCATGTCCAAGGTTCACAAAAACACCGATATTCTCCTCGAAGCCGGCACCAACGAAGTCGAGGTTTTCGAATTCAACCTCGGCGGACACCACTACGGCGTAAATGTCGCCAAGGTGAACCAGATCATCCAGCGCGACCAGGTGAAGATCACCCGGACGGACTGCCCGCCGCACGGCGTGCTTGGCACCATCACTTTTCGCGGCAAGCCCACCATGACGCTGGACCTGCGCTCCGTGCTGGGCATCTACGGCGAGGAGCCCGATCCTAGCCGCGCCCTCATGCTCGTCACCCAGTTCAACGATCAAGTGGTGGCCTTCGCCATCGACGGAGCCGAGCGCATCCATCGCGTCTCCTGGGAGAAGTTCGAACCGATCAGCTCCAATTTCGCCCAGGAGAATCCATACGTCAACGGCATCATCCGCCTCGACGATCGCCTGGTGCTCATCCTCGACCTGGAGTACATCCTCACCCTGATCAACCCGCGCCTGGGCATGACGGTGGACACCCAGAAGCTCCAGAAGATCGAAGAGGAGTTCAAGCCGCGGGACCACATCAAGATCCTCTTCGCGGAAGATTCGGCCATGATCCGCAAGATGGTGCACGGCCAGCTGATGGACGTGGGCTTCACCAATGTGGACCTCGCCACCAACGGATCCGAAGCCTTGGATAAGGTCCGCCGAGCCAAGGAGGAATCCGACGCCTCCGGCACCCCCTTTTCGGAATACTACGATCTGATCCTCACCGACATCGAAATGCCAGTGATGGACGGGCTGACCTTTTGCAAACGGGTGAAGCAGGAATTGGCTCTCGAGACGCCGGTCATCGTTTTCTCCTCGCTGATCAACGATCAGATGATCGCCAAATGCAAAGCGGTCGGAGCCAACGGCTGGGGCACCAAGCCCAAGGTCAACCTGATCGTGAACATCATCGACCGCCTCATCGTGCAAGGTGAATCCCAGATCGGAGACCTTCTCGACTAGCCCCGCTTTCCCGCAACGCTTTCACACTCAAAAAAGCGCCCTCCTTTTTCCAAAGGAGGGCGTCCGCGTTTATGAAAGTGAGGCTTTGGGTCACGGCCTTGGAGCCGCGGCCAAGCGAAACTAGGAGTCAGCCGGGGCAAAACCCGCGATGCTCAGGCGAAGCTCGACCTCGTCGGACACCTTTTCCTCGTTCTCGCCCGCGTTCACGCCAAAGTCGCTGCGCGAAACGGAAAACTCGGAACGCACCACTACGATGTCGCCCTCCTGCCCCTGACGCTGCTGCATCATGCCAGGCAGATAAGTCAGCGAAACCGGTACCGCCATCTCCTTGGACTTGCCCTTGATGGTCATCGTCCCATGCGCGGTAGCGGAGACCTTGTCGCCATCCTTTTTCACATCGGAAAGCGAGGCCAGCTCGAAGGTGATCTCTGGATACTGGCTCTGGTCGAGCCACTTGCCACCCATCATGTGCTCCTTCATCTTGCCGTTCGGCACGCTGAGGGAATCCACCGCCACCACGATCTTGCCGGTCGTGGACTTGGGCGAAGACGGGTCGTAGGCGAGCGTTCCGGAAATACCCGTCGCCGTGCCGTTGATGGACTCCAGCGGTGCATCGAGCAGGAAGACGATGTTGTTGACGCCTTTGGGATCGCTCAGGTCGAACTCCATGGCGTTGAGAAGTGGCAATGCCGCCAGAGTGGCGCCCGCCGCGAGGCTCTTGATGATTCGTTTCATAGTCTTGGTATTGGATCAGGTTAAGTGTTGCGCAAAGTCCGTTCGATGCGACGCTCCCAGAGAGCCGCCGCGAGTATCGCCAGCGCGAAAATCATGAAGCCTCCCGCCAAGGTCTCGATGCCCGGCAGGAAGGCGGGCACCCGCTCCTCGTAAGCGATGCCGAGGATCTCGTCCATCTTCTCGATTGTGTAGTACTCTCGATAAAATCCGATCTGCCCACCGCCATACAGCCACAAAAGCATGCTGGCCCAGAGGGCGAAGACTCCTAGGTTTCTCACGATGCTTGGCTTTCCGATCATCCCGCGATGGCCCTCTCCGAGAGGACTCGAGTGAGAAACGACGCAAGCCCGCCAGCGCATGCGCCGCTAGCGGAAACAAATTACGACTTGAAGCTGCCCGACGCTGCGTTAAGTCAAACACCCCGAAAAAAACCGCCGCTACCGCCCACCCATTCCCCGCAGCAACACTTTCAAACGCACTTCATAACTCTCAATTCGTAATCCATACTTCAAAACAATGAGCGCGCAAAACATCGAAAAACACGAGTTCAAGGCCGAGATCAAACAGCTGCTGGATATCGTCATCCACAGCCTCTACACCGAAAAGGAGATCTTCATCCGCGAGCTGATTTCCAACGCATCCGACGCTTTGGAAAAGCTGCGCCACCTGCAGATCACCGAAAAGGACATCCACGACGACAATCTCGACCTCGAGATCAACATCACCACCGACGACAAGGCCAACACCATCACCATCCAGGACTTCGGTATCGGCCTCACCCGCGACGAGCTGGTGGAAAACCTGGGCACCATCGCCCATTCCGGCTCCAAGCAGTTCCTCGAAGCCCTCAAGGCGGGCGGCGAGAAAAACGCCGACCTCATCGGCCAGTTCGGCGTAGGCTTCTACTCCGCCTTCATGGTGGCCAAGGACGTCAAGGTCTACACCCACTCCTGGAAAAAGGACGAACCGGGCCACCTCTGGACCAGCGACGGTGTCGGCGCCTACGAAATCGAGGAAGTCGAAGGCCAGCGCCGCGGCGCCAAGATCGTCATCTCCCTCGCAGACGACTACAAGCAGTACGCCAAGGGCGATACCGTGAAGGAGATCATCAAGCGCTACTCCTCCTTCGTCCAGTTCCCCATCAACCTCAACGGCGAGAAGGTCAACACCATCGACGCCATCTGGCTGCGCTCCAAGTCCGAGATCAAGGACGAGGAATACACCGAGTTCTACAAGTTCCAGGCCAACGCCTTCGACGAGCCGCACTACCGTCTGCATTTCTCCGCCGACGCTCCGCTCGACATCAAGGCCCTGCTCTTCACCCCGAAGACCAATCCGGAAAAAATGGGCTTCGGCCGCATCGACCCGGGCGTGGCCCTGCACTGCCGCAAGGTTCTCATCGACGCCAAGCCCGACGAGCTGCTGCCCGAGTGGCTGCGCTACCTCAAGGGCGTCATCGATTCCGCCGACCTGCCGCTCAACATTTCCCGCGAAACCATGCAGGACAACGGCCTGACCGGAAAAATCAGCCGCGTCATCACCAAGCGCTACCTCAAGTTCCTCAAGGAGGAAGCCAAGAAGCGCCCCGAGCAATACGCTGAATTCTTCAAGAACTTCGGCATCTACCTGAAGGAAGGCGTCGCCACCGACTTCACCTACCGCGACGACCTCGCCAAGCTGCTCTACTTCGAGTCCTCCGTCACCGAGAAGGGCAAGACAACCAGCCTCGCCGACTACGTCTCCCGCATGAAGGACGAGCAGAAGGAGATCTACTACATTCTCGGTCAAAACCGCGAGTCCATCGAGTCCGGACCCTACCTCGAAGGCTTCAAGTCCCGCGGTCTGGAAGTGCTCTTCCTCTACGAGCCTATCGACGAGTACGTCATGAACAACCTCGGCCAGTTCGAGGAAAAACAGCTCACCTCCGCCGACCAAGGCGACCTCAAGCTCGACGACGCCCCCAAGCCCGAAGGCGAAGCCCTTTCGGACGATGACGCCAAAGCTCTCTGCGAATGGCTCAAGACCGCCATCGGCGACCGCGTCAAAGAGGTCAAAGTCTCCAGCCGTCTGGTCAACAGCCCCGTCATGGCCCTCTCCCCCGACGCCATGTCCAGCCAGATGCGCCGCATGATGCGCCAGATGGGTCAGGACTCCAGCGCCATGCCGCTCGAGGTGCTCTTCGAGATCAACCCGCGCCACGCCCTTATCAAGAATCTGAATACGCAGCGCAGCGCCAACGAAGACCTCGCCAAGCTCGTGGCTCAGCAGGCTTTCGACAACGCCCTCGTCGCCGCCGGTCTGCTCGAAGACCCCAAGGACATGGTCACCCGCATGTACCAGATCCTCGAACAAGCCGCCACCAAGTAAACGGTGGCGCGAGGCGTCCCCGACTCGCGCTCTCCGCAGCTCAATTCAACCCAAAGCCCGGCCCGCTCAAGCGGCCGGGCTTTTTCGCATCCACCAAAACCCAAGGGCGACCTCCTACATTGACTTAAGTGGGCAAACTCCCACCCTAGATCCCGAAAATGAAGCACTTCTGGGCAATTCTATCGATACTGGTCGTGACCTGCTGCTTGCAGGCGAGCGCCTCGACAGACCCGTGCCCATGCGATTCAGAGACTTACGCGCTTCCGGCGGCCGAAGATTGCTCCGACTGCTGCGACTTGGAAACGGCCGCCGAGTGCTCCTGCTGCATCTCCGAGACGGAAACCACTGACCGTCCCTGCGCCCACTCCCCGTGGCGCGTGCAAAATCTCGACTCGAAGGCTCGAGAAATCGCGGCGAAGGTCTTCGCCCAGGCCCTACCCTTTCCTTTCGAAACACGGGGCCAAGCTCCCCCCGAGCTCAAGCGAAGTCCCCACCCTCGACAGCGCCTAGCGCTTCAACAGAGCTTGTTGCTCTGATCCCCCTGATTCGTCGTCGTCCGCCCATAATCGTTTGAGCGGACATTTCCCCGGCTACGGCTAGCCCCATGGCTATTACCAGTAGCCCTACGACCATCGCTGCGCAGCTGCAGCCTCTCCCTCATCGGCGCACGCGCCGAAAACGCACGAATCAATCATGTCGAAACCTTCGCTCGGCTTTCTCAAACGAGAGCCGCAACCAAACAAGCCCTCCAGAACGGGCGTCCGCCACAAACTGATAACCTGGGCCATACCCGCCGGCATCGCCATCGGGATCCTCATTTTGCTGGCCGCCCTCTTTGGCGAACAACTCCTCCCGGCACGCTCCGTTCAACTGGAAACAGTCGCGACTCTCACCGCTTCCGAACACTCGCCTGACTCCGAGCAGCGAACGCCCCAAACGAGCGAGCTCTCCTTCGATGGCCCCGTACTCTTTCAAGCCTCGGGTTGGATCGAAGCCTACCCGCAAGCCGTCAAAGCGACCGCTCTCATCTCGGGCGTGGTCGACAATGTCTTTGTATTGGAAGGCGAGCGCGTCGAAAAAGGAGATCCCATCGCCACGCTTATCGACGAAGACGCCCGTCTCGACCTGCAAACGGCCAAAGCCGCAGTCGATGCCGCCCAAGCCAGACTCGCCGCCAATCAGGATTCCCAACGATCGCTGGCTGCTCGCCAACGAAGCCTTCGCCACGAGCTGAACGCCGCCAAGGCCCAACTCACCTACCTCGAGGAACACGCTCGAAGTCGGAGTGAATTGGGTGACCGTTCTGTATCCGAACTCCAAATACTCGAAGCTCGCCAAATGGCCGAATCTCAAAAAGCGGCCGTCGCGGCGATCCAGGCCAAAATCGAAGAGGCCGAAGCCGAAGCCAGCCGGCTCGAAAAGATTTTCACTCAACACTCCGCCGAGCTCGCCGCCGCAGAAACAGAGTTGGCACGTCGCCAACTCGCCCTCGACCGCACGCGCATCGTAGCCCCCATCTCCGGGCGCGTATCAGAGCTGTTCGTGGTGCCGGGACAGCAAAGAATGCACGGTGCAGACGATCCGCACTCCGCCGACATCGCTCACCTCTATGACCCGGAGCAACTACAAGCCCGCATCGACGTCCCCCTCGCAGAGGCATCCGCCATCGCCATCGGCCAACCCGTGTACCTGCGCTCGAACTTTCTCCCCGACCAGAAATTTCGCGGCCAAGTCATCCGCATAGACGGCCGAGCCGACCTGCAGCGAAACACCCTTCAGGCAAAGGTTCGTCTTCTCGACATCGACGATCGACTGCGGCCCGACATGCTCTGCCGCGCCGAATTCCTCGCCGCGTCCACCACGAGCGACAGCCCCACCGGTAGCGCTGTCGCAGCTCAGACTCGCGCCCGCGTCTTCATCCCGGAGTCCGCCCTTATCGATCGATCCGGCGAGCAAGCCCACACTTGGGTCGTCGACGCCTCGGGAAAACATATCGAAAAACGTCGCTTGGAGCTGGGCGGCGAGCGACGCGAAAACTACCGCCTCGTAAAGGAAGGCCTGCGCCCCGGCGACCGCGTTGTGATCAGCCCCGCCGCCGATCTGCAGGAAGGACAACGGGTTCAACCGAGCTCAGCTGACTAAAACTGAAGAGGCTTCATAAGAAGACACCAAACAATGGATACAACCGCTTTCATACGCTGCCGCCAGCTCAGCAAGAGCTACCAAAAAGGCCCTAACACAGTCACGCCACTACAAGAGCTCGACCTCGACGTTCCCAGCGGTGAATTTCTCGCCCTGATGGGACCTTCCGGTTCCGGCAAGACCACCTTGCTCAACCTCATCGCTGGCATCGACCAACCGACTTCCGGCGAACTCATCGTAGATGGACGCAACCTCGGCTCCCTCTCCCGAGCGGAGCTCACCCGCTGGCGTTCCCAACATTGTGGATACATCTTCCAGCTCTACCATCTCGTGCCCATCCTAACTGCCTTCGAAAACGTCGAGCTCCCCTTGCTGCTAGACAAATCTCTTTCGCGGCGCGAGCGACACAACCGCGTCGCAGGAGCGCTCGATTTGGTAGGCATCGCCGATCGCGCCGACCATCGGCCGTCGGAACTTTCGGGAGGGCAAGAGCAGCGCGTCGCCATCGCCCGAGCCATTGTGGCAGACCCCGGCCTGCTCGTGGCGGACGAACCGACAGGTGACCTCGACAGCGTATCCGGTCGCCAGATACTCGACCTCCTGCAAAGTCTCGCCAGCGACCACGGCAAGACCATCGTCATGGTCACTCACGACGCCAAAGCCGCAGCCGCCGCAAGCCGCACTCTGCACCTCGAAAAAGGCCGACTCGAGGAGAATCTCGAAGCGCCAGAGACCCGATCCGTCTAATGCACACGCTACGAAAACTGAGCGGGCTGGCTCTGAAACAGCTAATGCGCAATCGACTCCGAAGCATCTTGACCGTGCTGGGCGTCGCCATCGGCATGTTCCTCTACGCTGCTGTCGAGACCATGCAAACCTCCCTGAAATCCGTCACTCAATCGAGCCCGGACGACAACACCTTGGTGGTCTACCGAGAAAACCGTTTCTGCCCCTCCACCTCTCGGCTTCCCGAACACTACCAAAGCGAAATCGAACGCATCGACGGCGTCGTCGAAGCCCTGCCTATCCAAATCGCCGTCAACAACTGCGGAGCCAGCCTGGACGTGATCACCTTTCGCGGCGTGCCCACGGATTCACTACAGGCGTACAACCCAGACATCGAAATAACCTCGGGCTCCTTCGAGGATTGGCAAAACCGCAGCGATGCCGCGCTCGTGGGACAACACTTCGCCCAGCGACGCGGCTTGCAGCCGGGCGACCAATTCGAGGCGGTCGGCGTCCGCGTCTGGGTGGCTGGGATCATCGAATCCCCCGAACCCCAAGACAACAACGTCGCCTATGTTCACCTGCCCTTTCTGCAACAAGCCTCCCGTGTCGGCTTGGGCATCGTCACCCAGTTCAATGTTCGCGTCGCGGACGCCGCAAATCTCCAAACGGTCGCCAACCAGATCGACGCTCTCTTCGCCGCCGACCAGGCTCCTACCGACACTCGTCCCGAAAAAGCCTTCTTCGCTCAAACCGCCAGCGAGCTGGTGGAGCTGGTGGGCTTCACACGTTGGCTGGGCCTAGGCGCCGTGCTCGCAGTGCTCGGACTCGTGGCCAACGCCCTGCTGCTGGCCGCCCGCTCTCGCGTCAAAGAGAGCGCCATCTTGCAGACGGTTGGCTTCTCTCGCGCATCGGTGGCCCAGGTGATGATTTGGGAAGGCGTTTTCCTCGGGCTCGCGGGCGGTGCCCTCGGCAGTTTTTCGGCCGCCCTCTTCTTCCGAGTCAAGAGCTTCACCCTTGGCAACGAAGGCCTCACCCTCGCCCTGAGCCCGCAGCTTCCGGTCATCCTGTCCGGACTGGCCGTCGCCGTCTCGCTTGGCTTGCTCGCCTCCCTTTGGCCCGCCTATGTCGCGGCCCGCAGGCCGATCGTCGACTCCCTACGCAGCGCCTAACCGCCAGAATTCCGATGCTTCCTTTCAGCTACGCTATACGAAATCTCCTAAGAGACCCGACGCGACTCCTGCAAAAGGTCCTGGGCGCCGCGTTGGTAGTCTTCCTCGTATTCGCCGCCGGCGCCTTCAACAGCGGCATGGAGCGCGTTCTCCAAGCCACTGGCTCCGCCCAAAACGTCATCCTTCTAGGAGCCGGTTCCGAGGAGAGCGTCGAACGCAGCGAAGTCGCCGTGCAGGCGGAAACGCTCGCCGCCGCGGGTATCCGAGGCATCGATACGCGAGCTGGCGTGCCCGCGGTGTCCGGAGAAGTTCACTACATGGGCAAGGTCATGCTCGCAAACGGAAACGAATCCCAAGCCCTCCTGCGCGGGGTCACCCCAACCGCTTTCGAAGTCCACCGTGAAGTTCGCGTCCTCGAAGGACGTTTTCCGGGACCAGGCGAACTGATCGTCGGACGCTTGGCCTATCGCACCCTCAAGACGGACGCGGAAGATTTGGCCATTGGGAAAAGCATCACGTTCGAAGGGCAGGAATTCGAGATCGTCGGCCACTTCGACGCGCCGGGCACCGTACTGGAGTCCGAGATCTGGCTCAATCGAAGCGACCTCATGACGCTGACCCAACGCGACAACCTCTCCTGCGTGGTCGTGCGCATGGAAGATCCGGAGAGCTTTGCCCGAGCGGATCTCTTCGCCCGCCAACGTCTCGACCTCGAACTCGTAGCCCTTCCCGAAACCGAGTACTACGGCAAGCTCGCCGAATTCTACGCGCCGATCCGGGGCATGACTTGGCTGACCGCCGTTCTCGTTGCCATCGGCGCCGCTCTCGGCGGCATGAACATGCTCTACGCTGCCTTCGCTTCCCGTATCCGAGAAATCGCGACACTACAGGCGATCGGCTACTCGCGCCTATCCATTTTCACCTCACTGCTTCAAGAGAGCCTGCTCGCTTCTCTCATCGGAACCCTGCTCGCCGCCTTCATGGCAGTGACGCTTCTTGAAGGCGTGACCATCAATTTCTCCATCGGAACCTTTCGCCTCCTGCTCACTCCCAATGTGATAGGCCTGGCCCTCGTTTCCGGCTTGCTCCTCGGCTCGCTCGGAGCGATCCCCCCAGCGCTCCGTTGCCTCCGAGCTCCACTCCCCAAGGCCCTGCGCTCCAGCTAATTTTTAGAATCTAGAAAAAACAAAACTCTAAACGTATCATGAAAAATAAACTACTCAGCAAAGCCCTGCTCATCGGCGGCATCACCCTTGCCGGTGTCATTGCAACCTCCTGTTCGTCAGAACCGGAATCATCAGCCTCCACCGAAAACGCCCCGCAGCTCCAGTCAGTCATTCTGGATACCGCTCCGAGCGGCGCCCTCAGCGTGGAGGAAGCGCGCCAAAAGGCCGTGCCCGGCCAGCCCATCGTGGTCACCGGCCAAATCGGGGCGGCGCACGATCCTTTCTCCAAGAGCTACGCCTCCTTCATTCTCGGCGACAAGGGCCTTGACTACTGCAACGAGCGTCCCGGCGACAACTGCGGAAGCCCTTGGGACGCCTGTTGCGAACCCAAGGAAAAGATAGCGGCCATGCGTGCCAGCGTGCAAGTCCTAGCAGATGGCGAACCTGTCGCCCAGTCCCTAAAAGGCGTCGGAGGCCTCACCGAGCTGGACGAGGTAGTGATCGCCGGCGTCGTCGATCCCGCGTCCACTCCGCAAAACCTCATCATCAACGCCTCCGGCATCTACCGTGCCGCCAACTGAGCGTTTCAAAGCCTCTTTTCGCTTCAAGTAACCTGCTATTGCCGTAATCCCGGCAATAGCAAGTCACTCACCTCCCCACCTCAAAAATCTCCAATCCGTAATCTTCAATTAAACACCCAACTCCTTACCCGGGTGTATCCACTCATCTCGATACGAACGCGCTAACCTCCCCGTTGCCTCTACATCTCCCTTCACGCTCCGCGTCTTCGCGTCATAAGCCAAAGGCCGCCCCAGATCCAACGACAGATTCCCTAACACGCAGCACGCCGACGAGATATGCCCCTGCTCGATATCCGCGATCGGAAGTCGCGATCCCCGTTCCTCCCGAGCGCCCAGAAAATCCAGCACGTGCTGATTCTCAACTTCCTGATATGCGGGCATCGTCGCTCCAAAATCCACGTTTTCCAAATCCCCCGTCTGCGACAGCATATGAACCCCTTCCGTCGGGCCGCCATCCGCTGGCTCGAACACGTATTCGAACATCGTCACCGTCAGGGTCCCTCCGCTTCCCATAAACCGAGCGCCCCACTGATCGCTCCAATGCCTTTCAGGGATCGGTGACTTGCCCCACATGCGATGCTCCCAGCTGACGTTGAGATCTGGATACTGAAGGACGCAATTCATGGTATCGGGCACGTTCGAAAACGAATCCTCGTGATACCGCAAGCCGGTCGCGCTCACTGACTCCGGCCAACCGAGTCCCAACAGCCACCGCACCTTGTCGATGGTGTGCACCCCGAGGTTTCCGATGACTCCATTGCCGTACTCCATGAACGCTCGCCAGCCGCGATCCTCCATGATCGCCTTGTACGGCAGCTTCGGCGCTGGCCCCGCCCAAAGCTCGTAGTTCAAATGCTCCGGAACCTCCGCATCCGGGATCGAACCCGGTCGCCAACCTTCCAGCCCTAGATAGCTGAAGCACTCCACCAATCCGACCTTGCCCAAACGACCGCCTTGCAAGAACTCCTCCGCCATCCTGACATAGAACGGATTGCTGCGTCGCTGCGTATTCACCTGAACGATACGGTTGTACTCGCGAGCTGTCGCTAGCAGAGCCTCACCTTCCAGCACATCCACGCCAACCGGCTTTTCCAAATACACATCCGCCCCCGCCTTCATGGCATCGATCGCCGGCAGAGCATGCCAGTGATCCGGAGTGGCCACGATCACCACGTCGAGCGGCTCTGCCTCCAGCATCTTGCGATAGTCGGCAAACGCCAAGGGCGCATCCGACTGGTAGGCGCTGATCAGCTTCTTGGTTCGCTCCAGATGACGCGCATTCGGATCGCAAATCGAAACCACACGCACCTCCGCCACGCGGCAAAACGCCTCGTAGTTCACGCCACCAAACCAGCCGCAACCGATGATGCCAAGGCGCAGCGGCGGCTTGCTGGCCTCAGCGGAACGAAGCGTGGATCCAAACGACAAAGCCGCCCCACCGAGGGCGACGGAAGAAACGAACTGACGACGATTCATATCAGGACACGGGGTGAGGTATTTTTGCGCAGACGAGACTCGGACTAAAGCCTTGGTGAGCGAGACAAGCAAATACAATTCGCCCATCGCGCCGCTCGCCGAGATCCGGGCTCCTTAGGCCAGCGACGGTCGATCCGCAAGCGAGGTGGGACGGCGTGCGTCATGGCCGCTTCCGGTTTCTAGCGAGATTGTTCCAAGGCGAATCAGGCTCTGGCTCCCCTCGAGCCGCCGCTTCGCGCAACTTGTCCTTCTTGCTCTTGCGCTTTCCTTTCGTAGGCGCCTTTCCTTTCTTCGCTGAAACGGGCTCCCACACCTTAGGTTCGAACCCCTCCAGCCGCTCCCGCTGCACGCTCAGTCCATTTCGCTTCTCAATTAGTCGAAAATGAGCGTCCTCCTCCGCTGTCACGAAACTGATCGCCTCCCCCTCAGCGCCTGCCCGGCCAGTCCTTCCGATACGGTGCACATAGTCGGCTGGCGCTCGCGGCAGATCGTAGTTGACCACGCAGGGCAGTCCCACGATATCCAGGCCGCGCGCCGCTACATCCGTCGCCATCAAAATCTGGATACGCCCTTTTCGGAAACTCTCCAAGGCCTGCATGCGCTGCGTTTGATTCAGGTCGCCATGCAGGGCAAGCGAGCGGATTCCTCGCTTCTCCAGCTTGGCCGACACGTTGTCCGCGCGCCGTTTGCTCCCAACGAAAACGAGAACCCGCTCCCAGCCTTCCCGCTTCAACAACTCCCTCAGCAGCGCGGTGCGACTGTCCTTTTCCACCTCGATCGCTCGCTGCCGGATCCGAGCCACAGGTCGCGACTCCATCTCCATCTGAACCTTGGCTGGATCGCGCAACAGAGATTCCGCCAAACCGACCACTCCAGCGGGAAACGTGGCCGAAAACAGCAAGCTCTGCCGCGTCTCCGGCAACCGTTCCAATATCAGCCTGAGCTCATCGGCGAACCCCAACGCCAGCAGACGATCCGCCTCGTCCAAGATCAGCGTTTCCAGCTGGTCAAACGCCAAGTCGCCTCGTTCCGCCAGGTCGAGCACGCGCCCGGGCGTCGCCACCACGATCTCCACCCCACCTCGCGCCGCGGCGATTTGAGGTTCGTAGCCAACCCCTCCATAGATCACCGCCACGCGGGCTCGTGGCTCCTGAAAACGGCCGTAGCGTTGCAGAGCCTTGCCGACCTGCACCGCAAGCTCGCGCGTCGGTACCAGCGCTAGGCCCAGCATGCGACCCGGCAACGCCTCGCGTCCCGCCAAGCGCTGAAGCAAAGGCAGGCCAAAAGCCGCAGTCTTGCCCGAGCCGGTTTCAGCCGCCGCTAGCACGTCTCGACCTTGCAATGCCAAGGGAATCGCCGCCGATTGGATAGGCGTCGCCGCCTCGTAGCCAAGCTCCGCCACCGCGCGCTGCAGCGGCTCGATCAATCCTAGGGAAGAAAATGACATGCCCACACGCTCGCTCCGCCGCGGCATTTGGCCACTCATTTCCACCTCGATCGACCAATTAGCGACTTGAAACGGCCTGCCGACCGCCACGCGACGACGTAACTGCCCCCCCCCGCAGCGCCCTAGACCGAGCGAAAGCCTCCTACCCGTCGCTCAGCCACTGGAGCATCACGCATCGGGGCGTTTGAACACCGCCAGGACATCGATCGACACCAAGTCGTTGACCAGATGCATGCCCAGCCTCTCGAAAAGACTGCCCGAGCCGTAGCGCGCTCCCAGAGCGACGCGATCGAAGTCGAAGTTCGCCTGAAAGACGAAACCGTTATCGATCCGCTCCACCAAGGCTTCCATCACCAGCTCGAGCTCCTTGCCACGAGCTGTCAGCACGCCGCGAACCAGGTAGTTCGGCTGTCCATAAGTCCTGCTCTCCAGGACCTCGGCGCTTTTCAAAGTGAAACTCGCCAGCGGGTGTTCGCTCACATGGAAAAAGTCCGCATTTTGTAGGTGCTTGACCAATACGCTAGCCATATCGGAATCGGAGATATCCCGGCAGCTCAAGGTTCTCAAATCGACCGTGACTTTTCCGCCCACCGGTCTGTCCTTGTCGAGCTCGAGCGTGCCTTGCACCAGATCGACAGCCCCATCGTGCCGATTAGTCAAGTTTCGCCCGACCCAACCGACTTTGCTGTGTTCGTTATCTAGCTCCAGAACACCGCTAACCGGAGTTGGCGGTTTGGTTCCGCTGCCCTCGGTCTCCCTCCCATCCCCCTTCCAGCTGGCCAAACCTCCCTCCAGCAAGGCCAGGTCTTCGTAGCCGAGCGACTGCAAACGGGCGATGGCGGCTTCGTCCGCTCGATAGGATTCGCCTTCGCCGTACACCGCAATCGGGGTGGAGCGGTCCGGAAAGGCTTTTGGAAAGGACTCCAAAAACGAAATCTCGTAGACGCAGTGGTTGACGCTGCCCGGGATGCGACATTCGGCGAAGGCCTCTGCGGTTCGCACATCGACCAGCGGGCCATCTCGGCTTCCGATCGATTCACAGGTCAAACGTTTGAAGGAGTTCGGTTTAGGCAGCATGATGGATTCGCATTGGGTTCGGGTTGCTACGGACGAGACTCTTAGAACTACGATCGAAGCCGCCGTTTGTTGCCATTTTTCTAGATTACGGATCGAGCGATCCCTTTCGAGCTGGCTTTTTTACAATGCGGGTCTTCTGGCCTCGAAAAGAGTAGACCAATTGTAACCGTTTTTCACCTACAACATCGCTTCGACCTACAAGTTGGTCGCGAGCAAAACGTAGGAGCTGACGGCATAGATAGCCAAGACTGCGGCGCTTTCGAATCCAATGTTTCCAATGCCTCGGCGCTGCCGGAAGAGCTGACCCATGATCAACACCCCGCTCATGAGCAGATTCGCGGCGATCCAAAAGCTCAACGTGGGCGTCATTGTATGATAGATGGACCCGGGCCGGTAGGCCACATCCGAAAAGGCCGCGAAGAGCGTGTCATACGCGTTTCCGCCGATGATGCCGCTCACTGCCAAGGTCAAGGCTCCACGACGAACGGCGGCGATCGAAGTGACGAGTTCCGGCAGCGATGTGGCCACGGAGGTGAACAGGGCGCCCATCACTGCCTCGTTCAAAGGCGAATTGTCCACGATGACCGCCGCCGAACGCTGGAGAAGCCAGCCCGCGACGCCCAGCGCGAGGGCATAGGTGGAAAACCGAAACAGCAGCCTGCCGAGACTCATTCGCTGGTTGCGCTCCTCCGGGACGTCGGTTCGCGTCTCGGAGGTTTCCTTCGGCTTCCACATGGGCGTCTTGCGGGACTTCCGCACCAAATACATCCCATAGGCATAAGTCGCGACCATCAGAGGCGTCGCCGGGTGCACCCCGAAAAACGACCATTCCGGCCCAAAGCTGGCCATCAGGACCATCGCCAAGACGCAAACCAGAAGAGCCCCTTGCAGCATGTTCTCTGGAGACGCCGCTGCATGCTCCAAGTTGGCCTTTCGATAACAGATGTCAGCAACCGCCAAAAAGGCCATTTGCGCCGCCATGCCCCCGAACGCATTGCTGAGCGCCAGCTCGGGCATGCCGTTCCACGCCGCGCTGACCGATAGCACGCTTCCGGAGAGAGACGTCACGGCTCCCAACAGAACGCCTCCGACGAGGGCCTCGCCTACTCCGGTCCGATCCGCGAGCTGATCCGCGATGTGGGTCAGGCGCGTGCCGAGCACGCCTATCACCAAGGTGCAAACTGCGAAAATCGCAACGTTTCCCCAAAGGCTGTTCTGAAACGCTGCGATTTCCATCATTTCATTTGCTTATCCGGGCGCGATCTTCAGAAACCGCTCCCCCTATCGATTCACTTCGATCGGGCATTAGCGTATCCACGGAATAGCTACCACCTGAAGACTGCAGCCACGCTCTTGCCGCCGGGGATCTTGTCTTCCGGAAGCACTACGGCGGACCCGTCCTTGAGCATGGTCTCGAGATAGATTCGATCCAGCGCCTCGAAGGCGTTCTCTTCATCCGCCTGCGCCGACCTCGGCTTCTCATCCTTCCCCATGCGGCACCAGATTTCCTCGTCGCACGATACGACAGCGGCGGATACGCGACCTTGCTTCGCAGCCTCGAAGACCTCTCTCACGTTGTTGGAGAACACGCCGTCTCGTTGACGCATCTCCTCGATCTGCCGGAGCACTTCGGACTTTCGCTTCTGCTGATTGTCCCAAGCGACCTTGCGGCAAATGCTCGCCACCGCCTCCGCATCGGGATGCGACTCGGCGTTTCGCACCGTGAAGACCTCACCACCTCTGTGATGATAGGTGTCTAGGAAACTGGATACAACACGAGTGTCGCCAATCACCACCATCGGCAGCTCCTTGGATTCCGGCAGCTCTCCAATGGCATGGGAAACCTCTCGCATGAACACCGGCTCGTTCAATTCACGCTGGTTCTTGTTGGCCTTCATCCCATGACCGACCAGATGAGGCGTATCCACTCCTCGCGCGCGTCGCACATGGGCCCGCTGTCCACTGTCGACCGCTCCATCTTCGGAAAATGCGTAAACGCTTTGCGGCAAATCGACCTCGCCCAGCAATCGAGCTCGCTCACCATCGAACTTATACAGCCGAGGAGACTTGAGGCTGATGTTCAGCGCCAGCCAATCGCCAAGAGCGGCAATGGCGTCCGCGGCCGGGCGCAAGCAAAACGAGTCGTCCAAGTCCGCCTTTTCCACCGGCGGGTAGGGCAGCTTGAGAAAACGCGTTACCCCATCCGAAATGTGAATACATACCCCGCTGTATTCCCCGCTCCACATCTCACGGGTATCGATCAGCGTCTTCAATTCCGCGAACAAGCGACGAATCTCGGCGGATCCATCCGAACGCTTGGCCATGCGATTCATGGCTCGACGCAGTCGATCGCGATGCACCTGCGAGTTCTTTCCTCCACCATCGCATTCAAGCGAGACTGTCAGGCAGGGGCCGATCTGCTGCTTCGCCTGCTCTAGGTAATCCTTCCCCTTCCTTCTAAGCTGCGTATTCATAATTCCAATTCCTTTCTATAAAATTTCCATTCCCGAAGGGATCCCGTGAGGCCTTCAACCATTGTGGGAAACCGGGAAAAAATCGCCCCGCCGCGCCAGCGTCGCTTTGCGCCTAGCTGCGAATCGATATTGCATTGCGCGAAGCCGAAGGCCGTCCGCCATGCAAATTGCATTCGCGTGACTCCCGTTCTTCAGCGCGTGGGTCCTAAAAACGCGGGCGTATCACCCCGACTCGGAGCGTCCGTACTCCTCGTCATACGTCCTGCTCGGCGGGTCTTCCGGACCGCCCTCCGGGTAAAAATGCTCCCGTCCCTCCTCTACCCGCTTCTCGTAATCGAGCGGACTGGTCACATTGTCGGGGTCGAGCTCCTTGTTGAAAGGAGGCGGAGGTGGTTCGTTCTCCCGCGCCGCCGCATCCGATAGCTTCGTGTCACTGTCGTCTTTTCGGGTCATATCGCCTATCAAGTCTGCAAAGCGCGTGCCAACGCCACCTCCTGTCGGTTGGCCTCCTTCATGCGGGCCGCCGTCGGCCTGCAAGCGCTTAGAAAATCCAGAAAACGACTACAACCAGGGCTAAACCCACCGCCACCGGGATCTGGTATCGCCGATATAGCGATTCGGCGCGGTCGCCCAACCAAAACACCAGCAAAGCGAGCCCGAAATAGCGCAAGCCACGCGACAAAGCGGCGGCGGTTATGAAAGTCACAAAGGACAGCTTGGTCGCTCCGGCCGCGAGCATGGCGATCTGAAACGGCAGCGGAGTCACCCCGACGCTAAACACGAAGGCGAAGCCGCTTTCATCCATACGCTGCATCACCGTATCGAACTGCTCTTCGCTGGAGAACCTATCGACGATCCACTGCCCCACCGCATCGAAGAGAAAATATCCGACCGCGTAGCCCGCCGTCGCCCCGAGCAGACAGCCCAGCAAGACCACAAGGCTGATAAGCAGCATGCGATCCCGACGAGCCTGCATCAACGGAAAGAGAATCGTTTCCAGGGGAATCGGCAGCACCGTGGACTCCAGAAACGACGCCAAACCGACTCCCCACAACATGCGGTCCGACTCGATCAATCGCTTCAAGTACCGAAGGGCCCACCCCTGCTTGTCTTTCTCGTTTTCGCTCACTCCGCTTAGGTGACGATAGCCCTTTGCAGTTCCGATGCCGAAGTCCCGTTTCTGGAGCTCTTTTAGGTTTGGCTAAGGCGATCGGCCTTCGAACCCCATTCCGCGACGGACCTTCGACTCTCCTTAGGAAAAAAAAGCTTCGCGCCCAGGCCCAAGGCACGGTCTGCTTGAGGGGAATGGAATTTGGCTGCCGCTGCGATGCAACCTCGCCCGAATCGTCGAGCCCGATCGCTCGGCTTGCCAATCAACCGACGTCTTCCCAATTCCCAATCAGAAATGTCCTTATTCCGACGCATCTTCGGCAAATCCCAGAAGCCAGCGACCAACGCGGCTCCCGGACAGAGTGAAACGAGCGACTCCGAGCTCATCACCGTATTCGACAAGTACGGACGCGAGATGCAGATCGCGAAAAGCCAGTGGCGCGACAAGATCCTCGCCCCCAATCTCGAGCAAGCCTGGGACGAGCCGGACAAGCTCTATGGCTTTCTCCTGAGCGCCTTCAACGATCAGCTCTTCAGCGAAGTCGAGCACGCCGCCCAACGGCTCGCCGAAATCGATCCTCAACCCGATCGCGGGGCCACCACTCTGGCGATCGTCTACCAACAGACCAACCGACCCGAACTCGCGGAAGCCGTCCTGCTGGACCACCTGAAAACCCACCCGGAATCCGGAACGGCGCTCACCAACCTAGCCAAAGCCCAAGAGGCCCTTGGACGCCCCGAAGAGGCCGTTCAGACCCTCTGGCGGGGGCTGGAGCTGGATCCAAACCAGGACGTGGGCCTGCTTTGGTACGAAGCGATCCAGCGCGAAAGGCATGGAGAAGAGGCCGGATTGGAGGCGTTCCGCCGCGTCGCCGCTCTTCCGGGCAGCTGGCGAGCCCAGCTCTGGGTGGCTCGAGCGGAGTTGGCAGCCGGAAATCTCGATCGAGCGATCGAGCTTTACGAGGAGAGCCTCGAGGCAGCTGGCGAGCCGGCGCCGTCCGACGCCTTGCAACAAATCACGGCGGATCTCGGAAAACAGGGGCATATCCTGCAAGCCATCGACTTGGTCAGCCCTCGCTACGACTTTGAAAGGCACGGCCTGCAAGCGGGAAACAACCTCATCAAAGCCTACTACGACCTCGGCCAGCTCGACCACGCCCGCACCCTACTCACCCAGCTGCAAACCCTGCAGCGTCCCGATTATCAGGATACCCTCGCTCACTGGGACAACGTTCTGGCCAAAGCGGATTTCGAAACGCGACCCGAAATCGGCGACAAACCGCTCCAGGTCGAGGTCATTCCCGTGTCTGGTCCGATCTGGCTTAAGCAGGATCACCCCATCTCCGAGCGCTTCCCCCGGAAGTCGCTCGACGCCCCGCTGATCGCCTTCACCGGCTGCTCCGTGGACCAGCCCAATCTGCCCGACAAACCCACCGCTAGCCGAAGCGACAGCACCGGACGCTTCAGTCGCGCCCTGCCGCTCTACCTCTGCGAACGCATCCACCTCGAAAGCGCCCTGCGGTCTCGAGCCCCCATCCCCATGGTGGTCAATCAAGGAGGAGGCTTCGTGGTCACCTCCGAACAAAATCGGGCGGAAGACATCGCCCGACTCGCCCGCATGACCCCCGACCCTTCGGATACCCAGAACATCGCGGACTACGCCCTAGACGCCCACCTGGTGGCCCGAGGCGAAAACTGGACCCTAAAACTTCGCTTCATCCGCAGCATCGACGCGAAGGAGCTATGGGAAACTGAATACAATCTCCCGGAAAACGGCTTTCACCATATCGCAGCGGATATGCTGGCCGATATCTACCGCTGCATCGCCCGCGAGGCGGAGATTGAGGCCCAACCAAGCGTTCCGCCTCTCACTCAGCTCGAGGGGCGAGAGCTCGATCACTATCTGCTCAGACTGGAGCAGAGCCTCGGCGCTCGCTGCGCAGTGAGCATCCCCACAAGCGAGAACTTTCTCCACAACACGAGCGAGATCATTTCGGGTACGCTTTTTCTCTGTATCCAAAATCCCACCCACCTGCCATCGCGCTTCGTGCTTTGGCGAACGCTCGACGCCACCATGCAACTCGAGCCACAGCTCACTCACTCCTTCGCTCCCAAAATCAAGTCGCTGCAAGCCGACCACCCGATCGACCACCCCGCGTATCCAGAACTCTCGGCCGAGCTCGACTCGCTGTTCCAATCCGCCGCCAGCTAGGCAGCTGACGAAAAGCAGCGCGCGGAGGCAGCAAAGCCCTCGAGGCAAAAAAAATCGGCAGCCCACAGGAGCTGCCGAAATCGAAAATCGGAACGGTGTCGGACGCAGTCGCCGCAGCGAGCGCGATGCCGATTGCTTAGAAGCGATACTTCGCGGCGAAAAGCAGACTGTCGCTTTCCACGTTGCCGGGATCGTTGAAGTCGTCCGGGTTGCTGATATCGTAGCTCTGGTCGTTGTACAAGGCGCTCAGCGAAAACGACTCCGTGAAGTACCATTCGCCGAACAAACCAAAACCGTCCTGCACCATCGAGCTGGTGGAAAAGTACGGCGTGCCCATCAGGTCGTCGGCATCCGAATACGAAAAGCCCACCGCGAGTTCACGCACCGGATACACCGTGAAGGTGAAATCGTAGACCTCGCCGCTGCTGTCGAACGGATCGTCATCGAGGTCATCGAAATCGGCCACGTCTACGTCCACAAACGAATAGCTGCCTTCGAAGCTGAACCCGATACTGTCGGTGAGTCTGCCGAAATGCTTGAAGCCAAGTCCGATCAGGTCGGTTTTCGAACCTCCGGCGCCATCGAGAATGAAGAAGTCGCCTTCAACATCCATCTTCGTGTACTCGAGCTCCAAGGTGGTGTTCTCAGCGACGTACTTGCCGACCGCCAGAGAGTATCCATCGTAAGCCGGGTTGTAGCCGACCACAGCGACGCTGGGCGTTTCGCCTCCGCTTATATCCGCGTCAGCGTCCACGTAGGCCGCCTTCCCGTACCATCCATACTTGGGATCAATCCAAGCTCCAGAAATCGAATACACATCGGTATCGACCAGATTATCTATATCGTCATCCAATTCTTCGATATCCATCCCGAACTTCACGTAGGACGATCGGTCGATAAACGGCGCTTCGTGAATGGAGCGCCCCGACGGATCGAAGGATTGGAAGTAGTAGGCGGCCCGCAACGAGAAGTTGTCCTCCTGCACATCGATCTCGTCGATGTCCGCATCCTTGGTGGTGTATCCCACCCCTAATTCCCAGTTCTGTGGCGCAGCGGACAAAAGCGCCGCGGCGCTGACGCCAACGAATCCAATTCCTAAATTTCTTCCTAGTTTGTTCATACGGATTTCCTCCTTGGTTTGTGTTCGATGTAAGTCTCACCCGCCTCGCAACGTTCGCGCCAAACCGTGATTCCCTCCGGATTGAGACCCGGAGCAGGACGCGTTTTTCCTATTGTTCCTCAAGGTTTTACGAAATCAAAAATGCAAGCGCTGTCCCCTTTGCAGCTTCGGCATACCGGGCAGCGCTCCGATTCATTCGGCACCACCTTCGACGCGAAGCGCACCGCATCGTGCGACGTTTTTCTTTGCCGTCGACGACCCGAGCTCGACAAGCCTGCCAGCGTCCGCCATTCAGCCGCTTATAAGCGACACTCCAGACAACAGCTCCGACCGTCCCTCTCCCGGGCGCTTCATCCCTGCCGAACTCGATCAAACCCGGCTCGACAAGGCGGTGAAAGTCCACTTCGACCTGCCGTGGAACAAGGCCCGCTCCTGGATCGGTACAGGAAAGATCTTCCTCAACGGAACTCGAGTCCTGGAGCTGGATCGTCTGGTCGCAGAGGGCGACCGCATCGAGCTACGCATCAGCGCTCCGCGCCCCGCCTCCGAAGCCGCTTTCGACCCCAAAAACGTCCTTCATTTCGACGATCATATCGTGGTGGTCAACAAACCGGCCGGCCTCCTCACCGTGCCCCATCCGGAAGCTCCCGGCGAACCATCTCTCGATCGCCTGACGCAGGCCTTTCTTCGCAAAGCGGATCGCGGGTCGCGGCAGAACCAAGCCAGCTTGGGCGTGGCGCACCGCATCGACAAGGACACCAGCGGGCTGGTGGTTTTCGCCCGCACTTCGCTAGCCCTCAAGGGCCTTACCGAGCAGTTTCGCGCCCACAGCATCCAGCGACGCTACCTGGCGATCGTTCACGGCTCCATCGAGGCCCAGACCCTTCGCAGTCACCTGCTTCGCGACACCGGGCAAGGCCTTCGCGGCTCCGCTCCGCAAGGTCAAACCTCATCGACGGGCGAAACGCTCGGCCGGCTCGCCATCACCCATGTTTCCGTCGAGGAGTCCCTCCCCGCGGCCACGCTCGTTTCCTGCCGCATCGAGACCGGACGGACCCACCAGATCCGTATCCACTTGAGCGAGACAGGGCATCCAATCGTTGGCGAAAAGGTCTACATCCGAAACTACGAGGGACCGCTCATCGCCGCCGATCGGGTCCTGCTGCACGCAGCCGAATTGGGCTTCATTCACCCCGCCAGCGGCCAGACCGTGCAGTGGACGCAGCCCTTGCCCCAGGATTTCCGAAAACGTCTCAAAACCCTGCGCAGTTTCCAGCCCAGAAAGCGCTCCCCGCGAAGCTAGCCGCCCCGCGCGGCGCCAAATAGAGACCACTCGACCGGTTTGGCGCCGATCGAGCTAGGGAAATACCTGACTGCCTATGAACGCTCTCCCTTCGCGCCTCCCGCTCCAATCGCTCTTCGCCATGCTCGCTCTGCTGCTCCTCTCGGGCTGCGGAGGATCCGGCGACAACGCCCTCATCGTGGGCACCGAGCCCACCTATCCGCCCTTCGAGATGACCGATGACACGGGAGCGATCATCGGCTTCGATATCGATCTTCTGACGGCCATCGCCGCGGACCAGGGGCTGGAGATCGAGTTTCGAGACATGGACTTCGACTCCATCATACCCGCCCTGCAAGCGGGAAACATCGACATCGCCGCCTCCGGACTTTCCATCACCCCAGCCCGCCAGCAGCAAGTCCTGTTCACCGATCCCTACATCGAAGCCGGTCTCGTCATCGCCGTCACCATGAAAAACGCCCACGTATCGGGCCCGGACGACCTGCGAGGTCTCACCGTCGTCGTGCAGCAAGGCACCACGGGCGCCGCCAAGGCGGAGGAGCTGAAGGCGGAAGGAAAGATCGGAAAAATAAAGTACTTTCCCAACGTTTCAGTGGCGGTCATGGAACTGGTAAACGGGGGAGCCGACGCCTTGATCAACGACAAGCCAGTGACCCAGGCCTTCGTATCCAAACAGCCTGACAAGTTGAAGATCGTGGGCGAAACGCTGGTCAGCGACGAATACGGATTCGCGGTCGCGAAGGCCAACACCGATCTCGCCGCCAAGCTAAACGCCGGGCTGACCAAGGTCAAAGCAGAGGGCCTCATCGAGGAGCTTTCCGAAAAGTACTTCGAAAAGGCGCCTGGGCATCCATGAGCGATTTTTTGGAACACCTCACGGGTTCCTTGCCCTACCTCGCAAAAGGGGCCGTATTCACTATCCTGATATCGGTCGCCTCCATGTTGGCAGGCTCGGCTTTGGGCTTGCTTGTTTGCCTCGGGAAGCTCTCTCGTCGCAGGCCTCTTCGGCTCTGCTGCGTCGCCTACATCGACCTTTTCCGTGGCACGCCCCTTCTGGTGCAGATCCTGTTCATCTACTTCGGTTTCCCAAACTTGCTGCAACAGGTCTTCGACCGACCGTTTCCCTTCGATCCGCTCGTCGCCGGTTTCATCGCCTTCAGCCTCAACGCGGGCGCGTACATCGCGGAGATCTTTCGCGCCGGCATCGAGTCGCTCTCCAAAGGACAAACGGAGGCATCCTTGTCATTGGGGCTCACCTACAGCCAAACCATGCGCTTCGTCATCCTTCCACAGGCCTTTCGTCGCATGATTCCGGCCCTCGGAAACGAGTTCATCACCCTGCTGAAGGACACCTCGCTTCTCTCCGCCATCGCCGTCTCGGAAATCGTCAAGGAAGGCCGTCTCTACATCGCCCGCACCTATGCCGCCTTCCCCACCTACCTGGCGATCGCCCTGGTCTACTTCGCGCTGACCTTCATCGCTTCTCGCCTCTTCACTCGACTGGAAAGGAGCTTGCGCGTCGATGATTGAGATCCAAAACCTCAGCAAAAGCTTCGGACCGCTCGAAGTGCTGAAAGGCATCGACTGCTCCATCGTCAAAGGCGAGACGCTCTGTCTGATCGGCCCCTCCGGTTCCGGAAAAAGCACCTTCCTTCGCTGTATCAATCATATGGAGACGCCCAGCGGCGGCGTCATTCGCTTTCAAGGTCGAACCATCGATACGCATCCGAAGGCCATCTGTCAGCTGCGTTCCGAGATCGGCATGGTTTTCCAGCACTTCAACCTGTTTCCCCACCTGACGGTTCTGCAAAACATCGTCCTCGCTCCCCAGAAGGCTCGCAAGCAAAGCCGAGAGGAAGCGGAGGAACGCGCCTACGCCTTGCTTGACCAAGTGGGTCTGCGCGAAAAAGCCCACGCCTATCCCGCCAAGCTCTCGGGCGGACAGCAGCAGCGCGTCGCCATCGCTCGGGCCCTCGCCATGCAGCCGCAAGCCATCCTCTTCGACGAGCCCACCTCCGCTCTCGACCCGGAAATGATCGGCGAAGTGCAAACCGTGATTCGCGGCTTGGCCAAGACCGGCATGACGCTTGTCATCGTCACCCACGAGATGGCCTTCGCTCGGGAAGTCGCCAGTCGCGTGCTCTTCATGGATGGCGGAAAAATCGTCGAAGAAGGTCCCCCGAGGCAACTGTTCACCAATCCTCAGCGAGAGCGCACCAAAGCGTTCCTGCGCACGCTTCCCGCCTCCTCCTGATCCTTTTGCCGCGCCCTTCCCGGCGCAGGGCTTTTCCCCAGTCCCAGCACGCAACCTATGACGCGTCTCGGGCGTTATCCAAACATGGAAACGCATGCCAACCCCATCCCCACTCGCCGCAAATTCGTCCAGCTGAGCGCCCTCGGGGCTCTATCCCTCGGCTCCCTCTCCCGAACCCTAGCCCAATCGCCTTCGACGCCTTCCACGAAAAAGCTGGGCGTCGCCCTGTGCGGACTCGGCATGTACTCCACCGGTCAACTCGGCCCCGCCCTGCGCCAAACCCAACACTGCGAGCTGCGCGGCGTGGTGACGGGCGATCCCGAGAAAGGCCGACGGTGGGCCCGCGAATACGGTTTTCCCGAGTCCAGCGTCTACGGCTACGACACCATCGAAGACATGGCCGATAACGGCGACATCGACATCCTCTACTCCGTCACGCCGCCCGCCCTGCACAAGCGCGACACCCTGCGCGGCTTCGAGGCGGGCAAGCACGTCATCTCGGAAAAGCCCATGGCCATGGACGTCGCCGAATGCGACGAGATGATCGCCGCCGCCGAGCGAGCGGGAAAACAGCTCACCATCGGATACCGCACCCACTTTCACCCGTATTACGAAATGCTAAAGGAGGCGGTGGCGGATCATCGATTCGGAAATCTCTCCAAACTCTCCGGCGGCTTCGGATTCAATTCCCGCCCCTTGGGCACCTGGCGCATGAAGCGCGATATGGGCGGCGGTCCCCTCATGGACCTGGGCGTCTACGTGCTGTACGCCTCCGCCATGGCGAAAAACGAACAGGCGCCCGTCGCCGTCACCGCCAAGCGCCCCCCAGCCCGATACCCCGACGTTTTCGACGAGGTGGAGGAAACCATGTATTTCTCTCTTGAATACGCGGACGGATCGAGCTGCGAGGGCGAGACCAGCTGGGTACAGCCTTCGAACCACTTCCGAGTGGAAGGCAGCGACGGCTGGTTCGAAACCGGGCCCGCATTTTCCTACGGTGGCTTGAGCGGCAGCGTTAGCGGCGAGGGGCGGCTGCCCTCCTACGCCGGCTTCAACCAGCAGGCGGCGCAGATGGACCACATCGCCCTTTGCATCAAGGAGGGCCGCGAGACCATCATCCCAGGAAGCTTGGGCCGCCGAGACATCCAGCTCGTGCAGGCCATCCAGGAATCCGCACGCTCCGGCCAGCGCGTGACGCTCTGAGCCGGACGAACAGCGCCCGAGGTTCGCTGGCCGGTTCGACAGCGCCCCTCTCGGCCCTAAGCTGCAAGGTGTCGATGAACTTCCCGGTTCCTTGTTGCGAGCCGCCATCGAAGAACTGGTCGAAAACGCCTCCCAATACTCGCCAGCTGGGACGCGCATACGCATTTCCGGCGAGCAAACCGAAGACGACTACCTGCTCACCATCGCCGATCGGGGTCGGGGTATGAGCGCCGAGCAGATCGACGCCTTCATACCGTTCGAGCGCCAGCCAGTTCGTGTCGGATCGTTCAGTCCTTGCCCCGCGCGGAGGGAAACGCCTTTCGCAATCCCGAAACGCCTCTGGGCGTCACTCGTCCAGCGTCACGCGCAACTCCTCGAATAGCAGCAAGGCCGCTAGACAGGATGAGACCGGCCCCTTGAGCTCGTCATCGAGCGTGGACGACACCCAGACCGCTCCGTCGTTGATCACTTCCGCCGCGGCCAGAGCCTCGCCTCCCAAGGAGATCACATAGCCCGTCGTCTCGTCCAACGGCAACGGGCTTCCTGCCAAGGCGCGCGTGCCGGACACCTCGAGCTGACGGCTGCCCGAGACCAAGGTTCCTTGCAGCGGCTTGTCTCCGCTCTCCTTCAACCGCAGCTCCCACACGTCGGCGCTACCGCCCTGACGGGAAAAGCGAGCTCCGAGCATCGAGCGATTCTGAAGCTCGATGCCCACCTCGAAGGTCAGCTGCCGCCTTCTCAAAAACGCTTCGCAGTCGCCGATCCACTCCTGGCCTTGCTGGTCGAACAGGACAAAGGAGTACAGCTGCTTGCGCCGGCTTTGATCATACTCGAGGATCCGCAAGTCCCCGCCCTTGGTGATTCCTCGCTGCACCTCCAGCACCTCGATGTCCGCGAAACGCAGCTGCTGGTCCAGCTTCCACCCTTGGCGTCCCGTCACTGGCTGGCGTTCCTCTTGGGCCAGCGCGTTCGGCAACTTCATGCCAGCTTGCTCCAGCGTCTCGCAAGCGGCGAGAACCAAGCCGATGGCAACCGCCACCCATGCACGACCGACTCGATCAAAGCAAAAACGCCGCATACCTATTTTCTTTCGCCGCAAGCAGATCCCTTCCCGAGCCGCGATTCAAGCGCCATAATTCCGCTTGTTTCTCTAAGTGTTTCAGTGGAGGGCGAAACCGCTCGTCGCCCGCCGACCGTCGTGCCTAGCGGAGCCTTCGCGTTCGCTAGGTTGCAAAGCGCACGAGAACCCCTCAGCGTCAAGAAATGAAAGGAAACGACGCTTGAACCCGCTTGATGGACTTCCGCTCTGGCGTGCCCTGCGCCGATTCAGCCTGACCTTCGCGGTGATTTTCGCCTCGTCCATGCTAGGTTTCTCCGTGGTGAAACTGCTCCGGAAGGTCCTGGGGGAACTGTCCGTTCCCTGGCTCGCCCTGTGGATCGGCCCCATCGTGCTGGTATCCGTGATCGCGAAAAAGGAGCAGGTTTGGATTCCCGACTTCACCCTGCGGAAACGCATCGCCTGGGGCATCGTGATCGCTTCCTTGGCCATGTACCTGATTTGGGGTAGCTTTCTAAAACCGAAGCGACCCGAGCCGGTGGAGGGCGACGCCCCACAGCAGTACGACGCCCGCGAGCGCGAACGCCACGGGCCGAAGCATCGCAAGTGAGGCCTGCGAGCGGACCGCCGCTGGACGACTCGTTCGGTCGAAGCCGCTCAGAGCCGAAACGTCAGGTCCGTCCTAGATCTTTGGGATCCGCACCGTGCTAACCATCGCCGCTCCGCTGGCAGCGTAGATCAAGCTGAGCGGATGGATAGCCAAGCCGAAAACGGAAGCCGAGCCGAGCCACATCGATTCCCCCGTGAGGCCTAGCCCGTGAAGAATCCAAACCACTACCACGATCCCGACGCTAGTAGGAATGGGCGTGCCCTCGAAGTGACTCACCTTGCCCGACTGGTCCGACATGGCGACCGCGGTGGCATTGAAGCGGGCCAATCTGCTGATGCCGCAGCCCACGAAAAAAAGCAGAAGCAGCACATCGATCTCTCCGCGCAGTCCCGCCGCGAAGCCGATCGCCGCCGGAGCCATGCCAAACGAAATCACGTCGGCGAGCGAATCCAGGTCCGCCCCGAGCGAAGAGGATTTCTGACGCCAGCGAGCCACTCGCCCATCGAGAAAGTCGAATACCAGAGCCAGAGGCAGCAAGGCCATGGACAAGGTGAGCCAGCGATCCTCCTGCGTGATCAGGTGCTGCATGGCGGAGAGCACCGACCCGCTGCCGCACGCTCCGTTTAGCAACGTCAGGACGTCGGCCAGCACAAAGGAGCGGATCATGGTGAAGCGCTCCCGCTTGCCCTCCGGGCTTTTCCGTTTCTGCGTCTGCTGCTCTTTCACCGCCATAGCCAAGTTGCGAAAACGGCTCGGCCTGCCAACTCCGTTTTCTTGATCAGCTTTCGCTGCAAACGACGCGCCAACCGCCCTGCCATCGCGCTGCTGGTCCGATCTGCAACGAAGGGTAAAATTCCTAGCGGCGCATCAAGAAGGCGAAGCGACCGCCGAATGACGAACGGTGACAAGACCACCTTTCGACGCTCGCCTTCCTTTTCGCCAATCTCCCGGAGCTCGGAAGGCTGTCAGCTTGACGGTTCGATTGGCCGCGTCCCTCGCCCTGCTTGTCGTCAGCCTCTTCCCCAATCTCCCGCGGCTCGTCGAGCAGTTTCCCCGCATCCTGCATCCCGAACGCCTGGTCGATCCCCACTTCCCCGGCAGCGACCGAGCCCTCGAGCAGCTGCAAGCCGAACTCGCGGGTCTGCCCCAGGACGCCACGCTCAAAAGCCGCGTGAAAGCGGTGGAAGCGTTCGTGAAAAAACACGTGTCCTACGAGACCGATTGGAATCTGTTTTATGGCAATCTGCACGATTGGCCGACCCCGGCGGAAGTGTGGCAGCGAAAGAGCGACGATTGCGACGGCATCGCCATCCTGAGCGCCAGCTTGCTCCAGCGCCTCGGCGTCGACGCCACGCTGGAATACAACGCGTTTCATTGCTGGACCAAGATCCGCCAATCCCAGCTCAGCGTCGGCGGGGCGGTCAAGGGCCCGACCAGCTCGCGAGAGGATGGTAGCGTGGATTGGTTGAGCCTCGCTCAAGACCTTTTCAAGGCCCGCACCTGGACCGAAGGATTGAGCTTTCCGATCTGGAGACTTGTCCTATCGGCGCTCGCCGTCCCGATCCCCTGGTTGGTCCTTCGTCCGCGACGTCTGGCAAAGCGCCTCGAACCACAGACGCTTAAAAAGCGCGACCCCCTTCCTGGCGTTCCGCGTGCGAGCTCTTCCGCTCGATAAAGCATCCGCATCTCGCCATAGGGCGCGTTTCGCAGCTGATGGGCGGCCGTCGACTCTATGGGCTGGCTTTCGACGATGCGGCCGTGTAGATCCGTGACAATCCTTGGCGACGACCCTCGCCACCCCACCTCTTGTCTTCAGCCCCATGAAATGTCACCTCCTCGGCCTCGTCGCCACGCTCCTGCTCTGCGCTTCGGTTTCCATCGCCGAAACGTCAATCCGCTTCTCCGTCGACTCGAAAACGGAGTCGCCAAACCAAAAGACGACAGCCGAGCAGTACCAACTCACGGTTCTGCTTGGAGAAGCGAAAATCGAAGCCCGAACTCCGACCAGCATCGAAATTCACGACTTCGAACAGGAACTGATCTACACGAAGGAGTCGGACTCGGAGGCATATATCCGTAGCTCGCTGTATTCAGATATCGGATTCCGCGTTTACGAGTTCCGAAATCGGCTGATGCTCGGTGGAGCCCTCAGCGCCGCTGACATCGACGACAATCCTATGCTCGTGCCCTTTTCGGAGCATCTCTTTTCGCTCAAAGCAAATGACGCTCCGGCGCTGAAACGCAGAAAGCGAAGCGAAGCCATCGACTTTTCATTCCAGGGAAAGCCTCTGTTTTCGTACAGCCTGAAGGGGACTCCTGTCGATGCCGCCACCGGCGAGCGTTTCATCCTTTTCCTTCGCTATCGCTACGGCGTCCATCCCGACATCCTGCAGGAGCTGCAAAACAGAAACGCAATCCCTAAGACCCTCGTCATCTATCGCCGCCACGTCGAAGTCGCACAGTTCGCTCTGACCACCGAAAGCATCGAGCTCGTCGATCAAAGCGCCTTTTCGGAGACCAGCTACAGCCTTCCTCCCCAAGGTACGCCGCTCCTGGACTTAAGCGCCGCCATGCAGCGCCAAACCGACCAAGCCTATCGTGCCTACTGCCAAAGCCTGTTCGACGACGCCATCGCAGCGGCCGAATCGGAGAGAGATCTGGAGTCCGCGTGCCTATTCCTTGGATACACCCTAGCGGCTGGCGAGAAGCTTCCGCAGCCATTTTTCGAATACCGAGACCGATTTACCAAAGACCCTGCCATTCAGAGCCTGTTCTCCGCCCTGAACCCTACGAGCGAGGCCGCAGCCAAAGCGGCTCTCCCTACCCTCACCGACCTTCTCAGTGGCGTCGAGCGCGGGCGCAGCGTCATTCTGATCTTTCGCGCCAACGTGCTCGCTTCCTTGAACAAGGCCCCTCAAGCGATTGCGGACTTTCACGAAGCTCTCGACGCAGAACCAATGATCGTCGGAGCCTGGAAGGACCTCGGAGACCTGTACTACCAATCCTACCAGCCACAGGACGCTTGGGCCTGCTGGACCGCGGCACGTTCCCTCAACGCGGATCACCACCTTCTTCAATCGATCGACGACTTCGAAGCTCAGCTCAAAAGCAAAAATCCGGAGTTTTTCCTTCCCTGACCATCACTAGCCGACGCTCGGCAAAGCAAAAACAAGTCGGAACAAACGGGATCTGGCGGCCGCTAAGCTCTTCGAACCCCGTTTTCTAGACCTGTTGTCCCCTCGTCAAAGCCGGCCTCAGTACAATCTCGCAAATGAGAAGGGCGTAAATGGGAGCGCACAAGGCAGCGGCAAACCTAAACGCGGCCACCACCGGCCCTTGATCGATCAGGTTCAGGATAAAAACGGCCCCGCCCAAAAACGTGAGGAAACTCACGACGTAACTGGCCTTAATCCACTTTTCCAATACGAAGCAGTCCTCTTCATTCGCTCGCTTCAAGCCCATGGAGCACTGAGCGGCGCCCCACAGCCTCCTCGGTCCGAAGGAGGAAATCATCAGACCCAGGGGAGCGATGAGCACAGCGATCAATTCCGGAGGATGAAAATAGAGAATGGGCCGCCCTCCGACGCTGAACAATGCAAGCAAGAGGGCCCCGATGGCGATAGGAATTCCGAGAGAGAGGTGTTTCATGAGTTGGCGGCGCAATGGGGAATTCCTCTAAAACGGTCCAAAATCTCTCTGCTTTAGAATCTCCCAAAATCGACTCGGGCTCATCTCGTCCGATTCGCCGCCAAAAATATCAAGCAGCGGCATGAGTCAGCAAACGTCACTCCTTCTTGTTTTTCTTCTTACGCTTAGACCTCTTGGACTTACCACTCTTCTTAGACTTCTTTCCCTTTTTGGGTTTGTCCTTCGTTTTCGATTTCTTCGACTTCTTCTTTTTCGAGTCCTTTTCGCCTAGACCTTTCTTTCCCTTGGACTTCTTGGCCTTCTTCGCTGGTTTCGCTTCCGATGGCGCTGTCTTCTTGGCGGATTTCGTCTTTTCCGCAGGGGCAGTCGGTGTTGCTTGCGTCAACTCTGTAGCAGCAGCATGAATACGTTTCGCCCGGGCTGGACCAAAACCGGGAACGGCTGTTAAAGCCTCAACAGAACTCGATGCGATAGCTTCAATGCTTGCGTATCCATTTTCACCTAAAACGGCTGCCGTAGCTGGACCGACTCCCGGCAATTCAGAAAGAGGGGAACTCATATAGCCGCAGCATGCGCATTGGAACCGACAATACAATCCGGTTATTTACACCATCCTGAAATCATCCTGAAGCTTCAGTTCGATGTCGTGCCGGAATTCCCAATACGCGTTCACTTTCCCCGAGAACGTTTCGCCCGTTCAGGTCGCTGGACGGGAATCTCGAATCGTTCCGATAGCTGATTTCTATCTCGCTGAAACGTTTGACCGCCAACTCCAATTGACGATCGAACAGATCGGCTTGTTTGGCGTCCCGAGGACCATGGAGCGAAAACCAAGTACACACGCTGCTCGCAAGCTTCGACCAGACCTTGGTAGTTGGCGACGCGCTCCGGTTCGGCCAGTAGGCATGCAAAGTTCGAGCTCCCCCGCCCAATCGGAACGTTGGACAATTGAGAATTCTCCTTTCTGGGCCTGCAAGGACTGCGGCTAAACGAAGGTCGGCGAACCGCCTGGAATCGCCTTCTCAAAATCAGATTTCTCGATATCCAGCCCCCTGGCCTAGTTCCGTATGGCTCCAGACTCAGGACAAACGTGGCTCGTCGGCGCGGGCAAATAAGCCGGCTAGGCCAGATGCTGCGAGAGCCGAAGCGCTAGAGCGGCTAGGGACCGGACCGGATTCGCAGCGGTGCTGATGGGCATGACCGACATGTCGCAAACGTAGAGTCCAGGAGCGTTTCGAACCTGCAGGTTTTCGTCGACGACCGAATCGTAGTTGAAATCTGGAGCGTTACGTGAGGGCTTCCACGGCATGCGCAAGGTGCCGCAGGCATGGTGGACCGTGCCCCAGCCAAAGGGCCACTGCTGTCCTGTCCCTCCGCCATAGTCTCCCGTTATCCGGTCCACTCCATTGAACAGGCTGAAGATGCGATCGCGGGTGGCGTTGAGCAAATTGAAGAAATCCTGCGGACTCTTGTTCCAGCCCGCCACGGCGGGAAATCTGGATTGAAGCAAGTGGTTCAAATCCGAAAAGCGCCTGAATCGAATCTCCGGCGTGTATCCATCATCGAAGCGCGAAAGGATTCCATTCTCGTCGTCCAAGCAGTTTGCGAAACTGAACTTAATATCGATGCGAGATTTGGCGAGATTGTCCACCGCGGGCAGCGACGATGGGTCGTTGTTCCGCAAATGCCAGTATTCATGGTTGATGTTCATCTCGACGTTGAACGGTAGATCGATATTTCCCGCGGCATCCAGCAGTCCTCGTGAGTAGAAGACGATCTTCGCATGGTCGTTTCGCGACAGCGGGATGGCCGGGCCGCCTCCCAATCCCGATACGAAAGCCTGCGACTCTCCGCTCACCGGGTGGTCGGTCAAACCGAAGCCGACCTTTCGCCTCACCGTATCCGAAAGATGGTGATACACCGAGGAGCGGTTGATCAGCTTAGGGCTCTCGATCGAACCAGCGGCGACGATGACCCGAGGAGCGTAGAAACGACGCGGCTGCCCGTTCACGGTGTCGGTGGTACGCACCTCGTGCCAACCGAAGGGCACGTCGTGTACGCCTTCCACAAACGCGTTCAGCTTCAAGAACAATCCCCCTCCATTCTGGTCGGCTCCCGGCGTGAGTCCCACCTGGTTGATCAGCAGCTCAGCCGTGTTGAATACGCCGGTTGGTTCATCGAAGAACTTGTCCTTCGGCGTGCCGTCGGGATACAGATACGGCTGGTGAAGGGCTCGCGGCGTCTGCTCGATCACGAAGTCGTCGTTCAGGCTGCTGGCACGAAAGCGAGCCACCAGCTCCTCCGCCCTGGCGCCCAGCGAATGCGACTCGTTCATGCGCTGTCCGGCCAAGGAGAAGTAGGCGCTGGAAAAGTCGTTTCTCACCGGCTCCGGAAAGTAGTCCAGCTCCCAGCCTTGGGCTTGGGGGATCAGACCCGACCAGAAGATGGATCGACCGCCAAACCCCATTTGAGGAGCGCCGCCGATGAAGTAGTCGGTATTTGGATACGGCTTAAAGCAGTCCGCCCCGAAATGGTTGGCTACCGAAAAATTAGGAATGCGGCTGATGTTGTAAACGTGAGTCGGATAAATGAAGGATCCGGACTCGATCACCAGAATGCGCTTGCTTGAACCCACCCGATCCGCGAGGTCGTCCGCCAGGATACCTCCGCCGATGCCCGAGCCGATGACGATGAAATCGAAATCAGGGTTTCCACCGTCGTAGTCGCGAATCAAGCGCGAATGGGACTGAGTTCGCTCAGCCACCATGTTCACATAGTTGTTGCTAAAGGCCATAAGCTGGAGGGTTAGGGTAACAGGCTTTCGACATCCCAGCACAAAATGTACCCTGCTCCAACACTCTGGCTTCAAACTACCGGCACACACGTACGCAGCGTTTCAGGATCGCGCCACAAACCAGACAAGCGCCGCTCTCCAGCTGCGAACACGCTCAAACGAAGGCGCCGGGCTTCCCGCGTACCGACTCAACACGGGCCAAAGGAAAGCCCCCTACTTGATGCCGTAGCGCTGCAGAATCTCCTCGTACCGACCATTGTCGCGAAGGTTCAACAAAGCGATGTTGATCGATTCCTTCACCTCTTCGGACACGTTCAAGGCCATGGCGTAGTTCTGCTTGTCGAGCTCGAGCGGCAGCATCATCAATTGCTCGTAGTTGCCCACTCGATACTGAAGAATGGCCCGGTCGTAGACCACCGCGTCGATTCGTTCGTCTTCGAGCGCCTCCAGCAGTTCGGTCGCCGAGTCGAAACCGCGCACGCGAGCTCGCGTGCCTTGATCGAGAAAGCTTTCGCTAGTCGACCCTTCTATGGTGCCTACCAATTTGCCGTTCAAGTCGTCCACCGTTTCGATGCCTCCATCGATCGATCCGACCGTGAGCGACGACGCGATGGAAGCGGTGAAGCTGGAGACCACGATCACGCTGGTGAACATCCAGATCAGAGCGACGAACCGCCCGCCGGTCGTGATCGGCGCCTTGTCGCCATACCCCACCGTCGTCATGGTGACCGCGGACCACCAGAATCCATTTCCGATCCCCTTGATAGCCTCGTCTCCAAACTGCTCCGGGTTTCGCTTCCGCTCGAAAAACCACAGGGCAAGGCCGGCCGCCAGAAGCACCACCACCAATGCGGTGAGGGCGGAGAAGAACTGCCAGGTGAAAAACGCCTTGAGGACCGCGTACCAGTTCAAACCGCCCTCCGCCTGCTCCGGCACCGCGATTCCGAGCCCAGTGGAGAAGTAGGAGTGGGAAAAATCGAAGAGCTGCTCACGCTCGCCAGTCATGGTGATCGCCGCTGCAGCGGCCTGATAGTTTCCCGATTCCAAGCCTTCCAGGATGCCGGTCAAGTCGTCCTCCACCCACTGGTACTCGAGTCCTGCTTGGTCAGCGACCTCCTGCCAGATCTCTACCGAAACCCCGGTCCATTCTCCTTGATCGTCCTTCATCGCAAAGGGAGCCAACTCTTTGGTAGCCACTTTCAGTTCCTGCGACAGCAGCGGCGTGGAGCCGATGACGAGCAGCAATGCGGCGAGCGCCGCTACTCTTAAAAGGGCGATTTCAAGCATGGTGTCGAGAGCATGTAGTCGTGAAGTCATGACAGATCTGTTTATGGTTCGCGGGTGAAAAAGGTATCGTTCGGCTGCAAAATCCATGCCGCAACAGCAAGTGGAGAGAATCCGAGAAGGCTTTCGAAGGCCTGCCTCCACATGAGAGGACGCGTCGGACCGCCTCTCGAATGCTTGGTCGAGCTGAGAAAACCGGATCTAGTGCGGAGGGATCAACTCCTTCTCCAACCCTTCGCAGCGTTCCGAAACCGTTTCGAACTCGAGCGTGCAGTGGACGATCTCAAACCTGTCCTGTAGAGTCTCGCGCAAGCGCCGCTTCACTGCACCCATTTTCTCGATACAGTCTCCCTCCAGCACGACATGAGCCTCCAGAGCTCGATGAGACTCGTCCAGTTCCCACACATGCAGGTGATGCAACTCGCGCACGCCCTCGTCTCGCTCGCACGCTTCCTTGATCGCGGCCGGATCGAGGTCTTCAGGCACCGCGCCCATCAGGATGCTCGAGGTGCGACGCAGCATGTTGACCGAGGTATACAAAATGTATCCAGCGATCCCCAGCGTCAGCAGCGGATCCACCCAATCCCAGGCCAGCCAATACACCGCCGCGCCGCCGAGCAGCACCGCGATCGAGGCACCGGCATCGGTGAGGTTGTGCAGAAAAGCCGCTCTCACGTTCAAACTTCCCTTGGAGAGGGCCCAGAGCAGGACCACCGTTCCCAGGTCGATGACCAGAGCGACCCCCGCGGCGATCATCATCCAGCCACCGAGAATGGGCTCAGGCTGGAAGAAGCGCTTCACGCCTTCAAAAACGAGATAAAGCCCCACCACGATCAATGCGGTCAGCTGGATCATCGCTCCAATCAGTTCCGCCCGGCGATAGCCAAAGGTGTAGCGCCGATCCGCCCCCCTGCGCGATACCTTGCGGGCAACCAGGGCGATGAGCAACGCGGCCGCATCGTTGGTGTTGTGCAACGCATCGGCCATGAGAGCCGAGCTTCCCGCGAAGAGTCCCGCCAGAAACTCGAAAACCGACAGTCCTAGATTCAGCGTGACAGCCCAGAACAGGGCGGCGTCTGACACATCGTCGGCGCCATGATTGTGGTGCTCGTGGTGATGGCTCATACCTCACCCTAGCTCACCTCGCCGCATCTGCAACGTTTGCGATCACGACGCCCGCTAGCGGCTTGATCCCCAAATGCGATTTTCGCAAGCGCTCATCGGTCGCTCTCGACCTTTTCCATCACCGATTTCAGGAGCGACTTGAGAGCCTCCAGCGAAATCGGCTTGCTCAGGTAGTCATCCATGCCCTGCCGCAAAAACTCCTCGCGCTGCTCCGAGAGAGCGTGGGCGCTTTGAGCGATGACGAAAACCCTCTCCCCGTCGCCCGCGCAGGCTCTGATTCGACTCGTCGCCTCTATGCCGTCGATACCGGGCAATTTGATGTCCATCAACACGACCGCATATCGGTGGGCCATCCACATCTCGACCGCTTCCTCTCCGGTGCTGGCGATATCGTGCGAGTAGCCGAGAAAGCGCAGCAGCGCCGAGTTGACCAATTGGTTGTTCGGCTCGTCCTCGACGAGCAGGATCTTGCGATTTTGGCCTTGGCTTGATGGAACGTCGACCGCTTTCGCGACGCGTTTGCTCGGACCGACGCTGGCGGAGCGAATGGATGGGATCGTCAAGGAAAAGGTGGTGCCATTCTGCGGCACGCTGCTGAAGGAAATGGTACCGCCAAGAAGCTCGATCAGTCGTTTCGTGATAGAAAGCCCCAAGCCGGAGCCGCGCTGCGTCTTGCTCAGCGCCTCCGCTCCCTGACGAAACGGCTCGAATAGCTTCTTCTGCAACTCGCGATCGATGCCAGGTCCCGTATCGACAACATCGATACGCAACTTGCTCTCCAGGGCTTCGATGCGAATCGTCACCGAACCGCTGGAAGTGAACTTCACCGCGTTTCCCACGATATTGAAAAGCGCCTGCAGGAGAAGTCGCCCATCGGTTCGCAAGATGGTGGCGGGCGGCGTGTTGATCTGTAGGTTGAAGGCGAGCCGCTTCTTCATGGCGTTCACCCGCAAGGGCAGCAGCCGCTGCTCGAAGAAGTCGTTGACCGCGTAATCCTCCGGGTTCACCTCGATGCTGCCGCTTTCGATTTTCGAGAGGTCGAGGATGCTGTTGATGAGGTCCAGCAAGTGGGACGAGGAGGTCAACATCACATCGAGAAGCGGTTCAAGCGAGGTGTCGTGGACCTGCTCTTTGATCAATTCGCAGGGGCCGACGATCGAATTCAGAGGCGTGCGCAGCTCGTGGCTCATCATGGAGAGAAACTCCGACTTGGCCTGGTTCGCCTTTTCCGCCGATTCCTTCGCCTGCTCGAGCTCCCGTTTGCGATGCTCCTGGTCCGTGACGTCGAGCACGAGACTGGCTACGCCGATGATCTTGCCGCTTTCGTCGACTAGCGAAGTGTTGTGCCATTCGCACAGCAGCTCGGATCCGTTCTTGTGCAGGTTGGTGTTTATGGATCGCTCGCCGCCGGTATTTGAAATGAGTCGATTCCAAACCTCTTTCACCTGCTCGGAAACGCGCGGCTGCAAAATGAAGGTGCCCTTCTGTCCAAGGGCCTCCTCCTCGCTGTATCCAAAAATCCTTTCAGCGGCGCTGTTCCAGGCGGTCACTCGAAAGTCCAAGCTCCATTCGATAACGCCCAGCGGCGTCTGCTCGACATGAAGTCGCATGTGCTGGTTCTGCTGCCTGAGGCGCTGCTCGAACCACTTCTTCTCCGTGATGTCCTGGGCCACGGCATAGACCAGCTCCTCGTCCGGCAGCTCCTGCGGGCTCCAGTCCAACCAAACGTAGCGACCGCTCTTGCAGCGATATCGGTTTTGAAACGAGGTTTTCAAACCTCTCACCCGTCGCATTTCCTCGATCTTTTTCAGGGTCGGATCCAGGTCCTCGGGATGAATGAAGTCGGTGAAGGGGCGGTCGATCAGCTCCGATTTGCGGTAGCCGAGCAGGCGCTCGAAAGCGGGGTTAACATCGAGAAAGGTCGCAGTCTTGAGGTTGGCCACGCAGATGAGGCTCACCACGTTTTCGAAGACGGCGCGATAGTGCGTTTCCGCTTGCTCGAGTCGCTGCTCCGCCTCCAGCCGATCCGTTATCTCGCGACAGATCGCCACGAAAATCTCCACCCCGTCAAAGTTTCGATAGGTGGTGTGAACCTCCGCCGGGAAACGCTCTCCGGACGCGCTCCGATGCTCGGCGCGATAAACGACCGACCCCTCCTGCTTCAATTTCTCGATCCGGCTTAGCAGCTCCTTCTCATCGTAAGGAGCCTCCACATCCCAGGGACTCAGTTCCTTGATCTCTTCAGCAGTGTATCCGTATCGCCGGACCGCCGCCTCGTTGGCGTTGATCACGCGACGCAGCGAATGGTTGTAGATGAAGACCGGATCCGGGAGACAGGAGAACGCTGCCTCGTAGCCGAGTATTTCATCGAAAGGAACATTCGCAGATTCAGAAGCGTTCGAGGGCATCAGAGGTCGTAATACTCTAATTCTGTATCGTTAACCGGAAAGGTCAAACGGCTCGTAACAATACCTAGTCTTCGTCCGCCCCCTTAGAACCAGTCCGACCTGGATCAAGACAAGCACGCCGAAAACGGACCGAGCGGCCGATTTCGCGCAAAAAAAGACGCGCCCCTCGCTTCGAAGGTCGCGTCTCAAAGGTTTCGCAGCGCCTGTCGCTGCTCGGCGCGCCGAGCGTCTAGTCGCCGAAGAGCTTCTTGGCCTTGTCGAAGAAGCTCTTGGCCACGGGCTCGTCGGCATCGCCGCAGGCCAGAGCGAACTCCTCAAGCTTCTCGCGCTGCTCGGAGGTGAGCGACTTTGGCACCTCGATCTTCACTCGCACCATCTGGTCGCCGTAGTAGCCGCCGCGCAGGCTCGGCATGCCCTTGCCCTTCAAGCGGAAGGTCGTGCCGGACTGAGTGCCTTCGGGGATCTTGAGGCTGGCCTTGCCGGTCAGCGTGGGCACCTCGATGGTGCCGCCCAGCGTGGCTAAGGTAAACTTGATGGGGATTTCGCAATAGAGGTTCTCCTCCTGACGATCGAAGATTTCGTGGTCCGCCACATGGATCACGATGTAGAGGTCGCCCGAAGGCCCGCCATGCGAACCGGCTTCGCCGTTGCCCGCGGAGCGCAGCTTGGAGCCGGAATCCACGCCGGGCGGCACCTTGACCTTGATGTTGGTGGTCTCGTTGACGCGTCCTTCGCCACCGCAATGCCCGCAGGCCTTGTCGACCTTCTGTCCGCTGCCGTTGCACGTCGGACAGGTCTGACGGATGGAGAAGAAGCCCTTGGAAGCGGTGACTTGTCCATGCCCGCCGCAAGTCGGACAGGTGGAAATGCCGCTGCCGGGCTCCGCGCCGGAGCCACTGCACTTGGAGCAGGTGGTGGGCTTGCGGAAGGAAATTTCCTTTTCGATGCCGGTAGCCGCCTCTTCGAGCGAGATCTCCAGGTCGTAGCGCAGGTCCGATCCTCGGGCCGCTCCGCTGCCGCCACGACGGCCACCGCCGCCGCCGAAAAACTCCTCGAAAATGCTGCCGCCGCCTCCGCCGCCGCCAAACACTTCACTGAAGATGTCGAAGGGATCGTGGAAGGGACCGCCGGCAGACGGACCTCCACCCCCTCCACCGCTAAAGGCCGCGTGGCCGTAGCGATCGTAGGCGGCTCGCTTCTGCTCGTCCTTCAGCACCTCGTAGGCCTCGGAAACCTTCTTGAAGTTTTCCTCCGCCTCCTTGTTTCCCGGATTCTTGTCGGGGTGGTACTTCACGGCCATCTTGCGATAGGCCTTCTTCAACTCGTCCTGCGTCGCTTGGCGACTGACGCCGAGCAGTTCGTAATAGTCCTCTTTCACTTGCTTGTGTCTCCTCCCGGATTGTCGGTTCTCGGCCTACTCCGCTTCGGTTTCCTTAGCAGGACCGCCGCTGACCACTACCGAGGCGGGGCGAACCAGCCTTCCGTTCAGCTTGAACCCCTTGCGCATGAGCGAGAGCACCTTGCCCTCCTCCACTTCGTCGCTGGGCTGCGTTTGGAACGCTTCCGCCTCGTTGGGATCGAAATCCGATCCCTTGGCGGGCGCCACTTCGGTGATGCCGTTTTCCTCCAGCAAGGAACGGAATTGGCTCATCACCATCTGGATGCCTTGCACCACCACCTTCGGATCGGCGCTCTGTTCGGCGGACATCAGCCCCAGCCCGAGGTTGTCGTACACCGGAAGGAAGTCCTCCAGCAGTCCGCTGACAGCGTACTGCTTGAGCTCGTCCTTCTCGCGCATGACGCGGCGGCGATAGGTGTCAAGGTCGGCCCGGGCCCGAAGGTAGTTGTTATAGTTCTCCGCAGCTTCGGCCTTGGCCGCTTCCAGCTGCTCCTCGAGCGTCAACTCCTTGGGTTCATCCTCCTTGGATTCGTCCGCTGCAGCTTCGGCAGATTCCTCAACCGGCGCATCCGTCTCTTCCGATTCGGCAACCGGCTCGGACGGAGTTTCTTCGTCTTCAATAGGATCTGTGTCTTTGGCGTTCTTCATGGACAAACGGTGATTGTGTATCTCAAGTCTTTCTCGAATCAAAGAGAATTTCGGCGAGGTCCAGCCCGTTTTTAGCGGAAACTCCGCTCGAAGGCCCGCTGAAAGGACCTGGTCCTGGCTTAGATCTTCAGGCCACCGACGGAGCGTCCCAGCTCGTTCACCGGCTCCAGCAGCTTCTCCGGCCGCTCCAAGTCGCGATATTCCAGGTCCAGACGCGGTCTGAGCTGACGACGAGTCGGCACGATCTGGCTGTTATCGATGAAAGAGAGCTCGTCGATGGTCAAACGCGCCGACTCCGCGAAAAAAGGCGTGGTCCCTCCGCCTTCCTTGGCGAACAATCGTTCGAGGAAGACTTGCAGGTTGTACTGGCCGCTCTCGTCGACCACCAGCGTGGCCCTGCGAATGTGAATCTCCAGGCGATCCAGCCAAATCTCGCCCCGAGCGAGCGCCGGCAGGCTCATGGACACGTCGATGCGCTCGATTTCGAAAGCCGGCGCCTCGCCGCCGAAACGGCCGGGATTTCCCACCGTGATGCCTTCGCCATGAAAGGAAAAGCCGAGGGGATTGCAGGCCAGCGTCTTGTAGTCCACCGGAAAGCCGGTCCGCGCCTCCACTTCCGAACGAAGGGCGCTGGGCATCAGCAGCATCCAGCCTAGCGTGCCGGCGGCGGAGGCGAACACCAGCAAGGCGAGGGCCGACTTGAATACGCCGCCTCGTCTATCGCCTAGGAGTCCTCCTGCTCGCTTCGCTCTCATCACCGATTTCACCAACTATTGGAATGCTGACGCCCCTTGTCCGAAGCGCCACGACAAAAGGGCGAATCCGAAGATCCGCCCCTTTTCAATCAAAACCGTGTTTTTGTTTCCCTAAACGAATCGATCGGTCAGCAGAAACGCCGCTCCCGCCTCGCCAGAGATTTCCCAGTGCGTATCGGCCGGCAGCAGGACATTGTCGCCGCGGGTTACCGCGGTGCCGTTCACCTCCACCTCGCCGTCGACCACGCTGAGCAGGCGCGGCTCGCCCGATTCCATGCGAATGACCGGCGTCTCGGCGTGAAAGGCGTACTTGACTAGGCGAAACTCCTGGCAGTCGGCCAAGACCACGCTCTCGCCAGCGGAACTCATGGCGCTCGGCTCGAAATCGTCCCACTGGATGCTCTTGAGCGATTCCTCGACGTGCAGCTGGCGCGGCTTGCCGTCCAGCCCCACGCGTCCCCAATCGTAGACCCGGTAGGTGGTGTCGCTGTTCTGCTGGATTTCGAGAATGAGATTTCCCGCGTCGATGGCATGCAGGCGCCCGCTCTCCACCAGAATGCTGTCGCCCGGCTTGACCGGAAAACGGTGGATGCACTCCTCCAGCGTATTGTCCTCGAGGCGCTTTTCGAACTCCTCTCGGGTGGCTCCGTTCTTCAAGCCCACGATGAGCGAGGCGTCCTCCTTGCAGTCGGCGATGTACCAGTTTTCCGTCTTCGGCTCGCCCTTAAGCTCCGGGGCCACGCTAGCCGGCGGATGCACCTGCAGGCTGAGGCGGTCGGCGCAGTCCAGCCATTTGATCAAAATGGGAAAAGGACGCTGCGCATCGTAACCTTCGCCCATGATGGCGGTCGCATTCTCAGAAATGAGCTCCCGAATCGTCTTTCCATCGAAGTCGCCTCCCGTCACCACGCTCTGGGCCTCCGGGCGATCCACGACCTCCCAGGCCTCCCCGATCACCTTGCCTTCCGGCAGGTCTCGACCCAAAGCCTCGCTCAAGTTGCGAGCGCCCCAGACGCGTTCCTGATAAATTGCTTTGAAGAAAATGGGTGCGGACATAGCTCTATGCTTTGGTGTTAACAGGGTGGTAGCAAGCGAAACAAAGCCCGCCTCCCCTGGTAAAACAAGCGTAAATCCCCGCGCTTCCGCTCCCACGCCCCGATCGAGCCGCCTCGCGAGGGCGCAACTGGTTTTTGCAACGTTGCAAAAAGGAGTTGCGCCCACTGTTTTCGAAGCGCGTCTTCGCGGCGAAGACTTTAGGTTGCAATGCGGCTCCAATCCCCTCTTCTGAGCCAGAAAAAAAGCTAGCGCCCGCCCTAGGAGGCGAGCACTCTTCCCTTTCCTGACCCATGGCGAAAAAGTCCAAAGCCTCCCAAGACAAACCCGAATCCGATATCAAACAAGCGAGCATGCGCAGCCGTTGGCTGTGGGCTGGCCTGTGCTTTCTGGTGGCGATCCTGCTCGCCTTGGCGTTGGGCGACTACACGCCCTACCAGATCTCCATCGGCCAGTCGGTCGGCACCACCAACCCGATCGAGAAGAACATGGTGGGCATCCTCGGAGCGGAAGCCAGCGAGCTGCTCATCGCCGCCTTCGGACGCATGTCCTGGTTCGTTCCCTTGTTCATCGGCTGGCTGGGTGCCGCTTTCATCGCTCGCGATCGGCGCTCAAAGCTCATCCTGACCCTGGTGATGATTCTCGCCATGATCACCGGAGCAGGCCTCTTCACCGCTACGGGAACCGCTTTCGAAAATCGGGAAGTCTACGTGACCGGCGTAGGTGGCGCGGTGGGCAACGTGCTCTACAACGACGTGCTGGACGTCTACGTGGGAAACGTGGGCTCCGCGGTCATCCTGGGAGCCATCTACCTGGCCTGCCTGATCATCATCATTTCGCCGAGCCTGCCGGAATCGGGCGCCGCCCTCAAAACCGCTTTCGCCAGCTGGCGAGAACGCCGGGCCGCGGCGGCAGCGGAACGCAAGGAAATGAAACGCCTCGCCAAGCAGGCCGCCGCAGAGGAAAAGGCCAAGATCAAGGAGCAGCGCTTGGAGGAAAAACGACAGCGGCGCGAGGAGCTGGAAGCCGCCAAAAACCTGCTGCGCGAAGCCAAAGGCCGCAAAAGGAACAAGCCAGAGGTCGACCCGGAACCGGAGGAAAAGCTTTCCCTGCCGCCTAAGGTCAACACCTTCAAGTCGAAGCCGGCCGAAAAGTCCACCGAGCCGGAGGAGACGGAGGAACCCAAGAAACCGAGCTTGGGCGAGGTGCTGAAGTTCGTGGCCCCGGAGAAAACCAAAAAGGCCCGGGCCCAGCTGCCAGCATCCTCTGGCGACTACACCTTTCCCAAGCTGGATCTGCTCAACGAGCTGGAGGCGCCAGACGGGGCGAACTCGGAAGAGGAGCACGCCGAAAACGCGGAGCGCCTGCAAAAGACGCTCAAGGAGTTCGGCGTGGAGGTCAGCATGGGCGAGATCCACATCGGTCCGGTCATCACGCGCTACGAAGTCTATCCCGCCCCGGGCGTGCGCGTGGAGAAGATTTCCAATCTGGACAAGAACATCGCCCTGGGCATGCGAGCCGTTTCGGTTCGCATCTTGGCCCCGGTTCCCGGAAAGGGCTGCGTGGGCATCGAAGTGCCGAACCAAGTGCCCATGCCGGTCGGCATTCGCGAAATCCTGGAATCCGAAGATTGGGTGAAATCCAAGGCGGAAATCCCCATCGCCCTCGGACGCGACGTCTCCGGCAAGCCCATCATTTCCGATCTCACCAAGATGCCTCACCTGCTCATCGCGGGCGCGACCGGCGCCGGTAAGACAGTCTGCATCAACGCCATCATCACTTCCCTGCTCTTCCACTCCAGCCCGGAAAACCTGCGCTTCATCATGGTCGACCCGAAGATCGTGGAAATGAAGGTGTTCAACTCCTTGCCGCACATGCTCATCCCAGTGGTGACCGACCCCAAGAAGGTGCCCGGAGCCCTCAAGTGGCTAATCAACGAGATGGAGCATCGCTACGAGATGTTCGCCAAGGTGGGCGTGCGCAACATCGCCGGCTTCAACGGACGCAAGAAACCGGAAAAGGAAAAGACCGACGAAGAAAAGCTGGAAGAGGAACTGCAAGGGGAACTGGAAATCAAGGTCCCGCGCGACGAAGGCGTTCTGGACGAGATCCCCGACAAGCTTCCCTACATCGTTTGCATCGTGGACGAGCTGGCCGACCTCATGATGGTGGCCCCCGCCGACATCGAAACCGGCATCGCCCGTCTCGCCCAGTTGGCCCGCGCCGCCGGCATTCACCTGGTCCTGGCCACGCAGCGTCCCTCGGTCAACGTCATCACCGGCGTCATCAAGGCCAACTTGCCCTGCCGTATTTCCTTCCAAGTCTCCTCCAAGATCGACTCCCGCACCATCCTCGACGGCGCCGGGGCCGAGCAGCTCATCGGACGCGGCGACATGCTCTTTTCTCCCCCAGGCAGCTCCCGCCTCATACGCTCGCAGGGCGCCTTCGTCTCCGACGAGGAAATCGCTGGCATCGTGGACTTCCTCAAAGCCAACGGCCCCCCGAAGTTCGCCGAAGAGGTGCAGAAGCAGATCGAAGCGGGCGACGAGTTGGATCTCGGCGGTGGCGACGGGGAAGACGGCGACGAAATGCTGCCCCAAGCCATCGAAGTTCTCCGAGCCACCAAACGAGCCTCCACCTCCATGCTGCAGCGTCGCCTCCGCATCGGCTACAACCGAGCGGCACGCCTGATGGAAGTCCTGGAAGACCGCGGCATTGTCGGCCCCGAAAACGGCTCCAGCCCCCGCGAAATCCTAGTGGATCTGGATTCCATGTAAAACCGGTAGGGCGTGATCGCCGCGCCACGCCTAGCCAACCTACAGAGCGGGGCGCCGACCCGCCACGCCTCCAACGTCGCCTCAACGCGGCGACCTACAGCACGGGCAGACGTCAAATCCTCCCCAAAGCCCTCCATTCTGTTGGGTTAGCTTACGTAGATCCCGAAATCCAAATCCCATTCGTAAGTGCCTGCATTTCTGAGCCTTATGAGTCAGTTCAGGAAAAACTACTCACCGCCCGTCGGAAATCCGTACAAAACCTCAAAAGCCCGAGTTTTTCAAAAAAAAGTTATCCCACACAAATACAACGACTTACAGTACATCTAGAAGCATACCCCAGGCATTGGCATACCAAATGCACCTTACTACCCATCTAACGCCCACGCCATATGAAAAAATTCAAACTTGCTGCTCTCGTACTCTCCGTAGTCTTTTTGGCCGCGAACACAGTTTCCGCTATCGTAATGAACGTAACCGTAGATGGTTCCGGAGACTACCTTCAAGATGGGAACATAAATAGCGACAACAGCTTAGCCTCCGTAGCTTTTTACCAGACGGCATTGGGAATCTCGAGTGGAAACCCAAACGGCCGAGCGGATAACTTCAAATTCCTCGAAACCGTTGTTAAAAACTGGAATGATAACAATAGCCCCCAAATACCCGACGCAGTACTTGGAAGTACTCCGACTGCGGACAATGGTAATTTGGGAGACATCTCGAGCTACACGACGGTCTCTGGATTTGACTATGTAGTTTTTCACTTTGGCAATGGACCAGCTGGAGGTGGCAATGATGACGATGAGAAAGGTTGGTGGGCTGCTTGGTATCTTGGAGGACAGAGTGCAACTTTTGGCCTCCCCCAAGAAGGATCTCCTTTGAAGGATGTTGGTGGTTTTTCTACTGCTCGGTATTTTAATCCAACAACCAACGTTCCCGATTCCGGCACAACGCTCGCTCTTCTCGGACTTAGCCTTCTCGGACTGATCGGCATCCGTCGCTTCCGCCGCTAGCCCTTCGCAAGAGCAGATAGTTACAAATTTATAGAAAAAGCCGACTGGAAAACCAGTCGGCTTTTTTGCGGGGAGTGTTCTTAAAGGTAGGGCGTGACCGCCGTGTCGCGCCTTTCTCGTAGCGAGAAAGACAGGAAAAGCGAGAGGTCCGAGACGGCGCTCGGACCCTACCTTGAATCGCAGCGCGTACATTGTCCTAAGCTCGAAGCGACGACCAACAAGAATCGGACCTTCCCCTACTCGCCTTCATCCGCTTTGGCCCTCACGTAGATGGGGGCTCCGACCTGCTCGATGTCCATCGTCTTTCGTCCATCCTCAGCCTCCATCATCCACTGAGTCAGCGGCTGCCAATTTACGAAATCATGGCTGAACTCGTACTCGATTCGCGGCTGAACGTTATAGCCCTTCAGTTCAAGTTCCATCACCGACCCCGATCCCATGATCTCGATCTGAAACGGCACCGTAGGATCCAAACCTAATGCAAATTCTATCTCGTTGGTAAGGTTATCGAGATCTCTATCAAGGGCTTCCATACCCTCACCCATTTCCAGCAGCTCGCTCTCTGAATAATACACTTGTATCCACTGATCGAATTCAACGCCCTCCAGTGAATCGAGGCGACCCTTCTGACGCAGGACATGCAACTCTCCACCTATCTCAAGCAAGGTTTCGCGCATCTGCGTGGTCTCATTGCTCTGATAAGTCACTCCAATGCTTGAGCGACCAATGCCCGAGGCCCTATCGAGCTGTATCCATGCAGGAACGCCCGTCACTTTCCAACTCAGCAACGAGTCGATCTGCAACGCATACCCGCCTTCGCCCGGGCCTACTCGTAGCGCGGCCTGAGACAACTCCGAGGCCGAAACTGGTGGCTCATTTCCTTGTGAACTCGTACCGATCAGCTGGATACTTCGATCTTCTTCGTCGCTTGCGGAGGACAAGTACAACCGCCCCGTTTCGTCCACGACTCCCTTTCCTTGCAACGTTTCAGCTTCGTCGTGCTCTCCCATCAGGGCGACGATCGCTTCGCCATCGGGTGCCACGATGACGAGCAAAGAGCCGGCATCGCCCAGCGAGATCTCCTGCAACCCTTGAAACGCGGTCGCGGGACCCTCGAGGGCCTTTTCAAATCGGACCGGACCCACACACTCGATTTCACCCGCAATCGTACCCGTTTCTTCCATACTCAAAATCAGTGTCTCTTCTCCGGCGTCTTCCAGAACGATGGCGGTCTCGGAAATCTCGACTACGGAATAGATCAAACTGCTGGGTACTCCATCGACATCACAAATCGCGATCAGCAAGCCTGCTTCAGATTCTTCGTCAAACCAAAGCATGGCATGCGATCCTGGCACGATTTCGTGATCCGAACGAGCAAGCGCTTGAGCCGCGACATTCGGTCCCTCGTGTCGATAAACGCCTGGCATGGAGCGCTCCTGCTTCACCGTTGCTTCCGCAAGAAGAATACCATCCCCCTCTCCCGTCTGAATCCGAATCGCTCCTTGCAAGACAATGGCTCGCGCATTGGGAGCAGCGCGGAAGGTTAAGGAATCTTTGCTCGCCTCTCCACTATCGACAAACGTCAGCCAATCCGGATACGAAAGCAGTTGCCAGTCCGACATCGCATCGATCTGCAGGGAAAACTGCCCGCCGAAACGATCCAGTTCGACCAAATCCGGAGTCACAATCAAATAAGGCAGCGGCTGTTGGAGAATCCTATGCTCGACACCAGAGATGGACAGGACGGCGCTTCTGGGCACGCCTGAATCGTTTTCCCGGACCGTCACGGCGACCTTCCCATCTCCTACGCCCGCGCTCGCATCGACCGTTATCCAATCCTCCTCGAAAACGACATTCCACTCGGAGTTGCTGCGAATCTCGACCGTGTAAACGCCGCCTTCACCTCCCAGCTCCTTCTCTAACGGATCAAGATCGAGGAAGGCGGCGACGCCTTCTTGTATCAGCAGGATTGGCACATCGCCTAACATCAAGGTGCCTGTTCGCTGGTCAACCGATTCATTTGCGAAAACCTCGAAAACGACTACGCCGTCACCTGTTCCATTCGTGGATTCCAGCTGCACCCAACTCGGATGGGTCGTGACTTGCCAGCTCGTGTTCGCATCCACTCGGATCGAGGACAGACCACCGGAACTGGAAAAGGTCGTCTGCGCCGGATTTAAGTCCAAGAAAGCCTCAGCGCCAGCCTGCTTCACCTCTAGCTCCACCTCTTCAAATCTCAAATACGCTACCCTATCCTCAGCCCAATGGGTCTCAGGCACAGAGATGCGTATCGTGCCATCTCCCACCCCCGAGCTCGGCTCGACTGTCAACCAAGGGTGAGAAGCGCTCAGAGACCAGGAAACGTTGGATTCGATCGCCACATCGACCGCGCCGCCTACCGACCGAAAGGAAGTCATGGGGATTCCAAAGGCGAACCGACTTTCGAATCCAGCCTGAAAGATCATCAGCTCTCCCAACTCCATCCTCTGCTCGCCTCTCATATGGTAAAAGCGAATCCCGGATTGTCGCGAAGCGCTGTCAGGATTTTTCGATACGGAAAATGAGATCTCGCTCGATTCCGTTGGCGTCTCCGAATTCAGCGTAATCCAGTCTGCAAGGCTCTCCGCTCTCCATTGCGGGTAGTTCGTTTGGACCTCAATAGCGGAGAGTTCCTCACCGCCCTCGAATCGCTGTTCCGATTCGAGCAGCGTAAAGTACCCAATGCCCGTTTGAACGATTTCTCTAGCGAATCCGTCAACCACAAGCTCACCGGTTCGTTGATAAAGCCCCGTATTCGCGTCGACCGTGACCGTGGCAATTCCATCGCCCAAACCAGACTGCCTATCGACGCGGATCCAGTCAGCGCGCGGCGTCACTGCCCAAGTGCGATTCGAATCGATTGTAAGCTCGAAGCTTTCTCCAGCAGAAGGCGCCTCGCCAACGAATCCTGAAACGTCGAACCAAGGCTCCGCTCCTTTCTGGGCTATGGCAAGGGCATGTTCGCCGATGGATAGAGTCGCCTCTCGATCCACCGCGTATTCGTTTTCGTATACGGAAAGCGAGATCTGCGCATCTCCTAGCCCAGAGGTCTTATCCGCGTCGATCCATTCAGGCAGCCCTGTCAGTTCCCAGTTTGTGTTCGATAAAATGGATACGACAAAGCCTCCACCTTCACTTTCAAACTCCCGCTGTAGCGGCGATATCGATACGAAGGCTTCGGCACCCTCCTGCACGATCAAGTGAGTCGCATCACCGACAAATACGCTCGCTTGGCGAGGCTCCAAAGATGGATTTTCCAACACGGAGACCCTCACGAGCGCGTCCCCTTCTCCAAGGGCTGGAAACACGCTGACCCACGGGCTGGTCGAATCGATTTCCCACGGAATATTGGACCTGATTTCCAGCTCGTATTCGGAAGCCTCGCTGGACAGCGATCGACTGGGCGGCGTAACTGAGAGTACGGGTACGAAGGCGTCTTGGATGATTCTGCAGCGGCGATCTATCGAAAGTTCGTCACCGTAGGAGAACACCAGCTCGACGGACCGACTGGATTCCACCAGGTTTTTTGCAACCGTGAAGGTGATACGAGCATCGCCATCTCCAGCGCCCGGACCGTAGGAGATCCAATTCGTCTCACCATCATTGCTTTCATCTCCATAATCTAGATACGAACTCCAAGCATCCCAATTGGTAGCGACATCGATGGAAAGCGTTCCTCCTTCAGCGCCGATTTGCAGCTCATCGCTTGATACCTCGAAATAACCCACGCCCGATTGGTAGATCTGGTGCTCCGAAAGCGGGGTGACGAGAAAGCCGAATCGCGAGGCGAGCGCTTCCGAGTTCGCCGCTACCGCGACCGATAGAGACGCGTCTCCCTCGCCCTCATTCGGTTCGACTTTCACCCAGTCCGCGGGCGTGGCATCGTCATCGACCGAGTCTAACTGAATCGCTTCGATCCTCCATCGGGTGTTGGACTCGAGCTGCAGTAGATAATCGTCGCCAGAGGTGCCCACGCTCCTCTCCAATGGATTGAAACGTATATATTCATTTTCCGAATACTGCCAGATTTCGAATACCGAGCTCTCCGTCAACGATTCGAGGGCGATGCGGACGATTCGAAGGGCGCCGGATTCGTTTTCGGTCAAAGCGAATTCGATTGCTCCGACTCCATCGGTTTCCGTTGCCGACTCGAAAGTCGCCCAATTCGCATCGGCAACGGGCACGAAGGATCCCTCTTCGTCCAGCTTCCCGTATGCGGTGATTTCGGCCGACCAGAGGTCGTTGGAAACCACCAGCGCTTCGACCGTTTGGGCCTCCGGCCCCGCAAAATACGTTTCCCGCTCCGGCTCGAGGTAGGCGATGCCAGAGACGAACACCTCATGCAGGTCCATCACCTCGGGCGTCTGAACGGAACGAGCCACGACCCTGGCAAGCAGGGGTCGCAAGCTCTGCTTATTTTCATCTGCCTCAACGACAAGCGTGGCGTCGCCCTGCCCACTGAGTTCGCTTATTTGCAGCCAATCGCCCGAGGTCGCTTCACCAGTCATCCAGTCGAAATACTCGATCTCGATTTCCCAGTCCCCTTCGGCTTGCAGATCCAGTTCGTAGCTGCCTCCCGAGCTGGGCAACGACGCGCTCGAGGACGCGAAGGCCACGGCAGGATCGAAGGCGAGCTGGGTCAGCTGCAAATAGGCCTCGAAAGGATAATCGAATCCCAAGTCGTCGGTTGCCCAAATCGATCCCTCTCTGGTCTGGCCCGTGATGTTCGCGCTCACCTCCACCCAGACGCGTCCTTCTCCCGCTCCGTAGAAAGGCTCGATGCTCACCCAATCAGGCCCGTCCATCGACCACGCCCCCCGGTTGGTTCGCACTGTTAGCTCGAAGCCCTCGCCAGAACGCGGAACCACTCGTTCACTCTCCGAGAGGTACATGTATCCCGAAGAATCCTGAAAGATATCGTGACTTGCAACTCCCGCTGAAAGGGCGCCGAGGCGGTGGTAGTAGTCGGTGTAGTTCGGGTCCACCCTCACAGAGATCGTCGCGTTGCCATGACCCGAAGTAGGAGATGCTTGAATCCAAGTCGCAGGTTCGGAGATATAAGTTTCTTCGATATCGAAGCTCAAGAGCTCAATGCGCCATGACGTATTCGATTCGATCGCGATCTGATACGTTTCGCCGTCTGAAGAAACTGACTTTGTGGCGGGATCGAAGCGCACGTAGTCCTGATCTGAATACTGCACTACCTGAAAACTGTCCTCCACCGTCGGCGAACTCACTTTCACCCGAGCGACCCGTGTGGTCCCGCTTTCATTGAGAGCCACCTCGCAGTTTATTCCAATCCGGTTTCTCGGATACCCTTCGCTTCCTTTCTCAAACAAAAGCCAGCCAGTGTCGTCGCCCGAAACAAACGTCCCCTCATCGTTCAGTTTGCCATACTCAATCACCTGAACCTGCCACAATTCGTTGGAACGAACTTCGATGAACTCCGAGCCATCGCTAGCATCCATGTAGATAGCGTTCTCGGGTACGAGCGTATAGACCGCGGCGGCGTTTTCATTCTGATACACGTAGACTTCCTGGCCGAAAACATGAAACGTCATGGATCGGGTCCATGGGTAAGGATTGGGGTCCACCTCGAGTTCGACCGTCACCGCGCCCTCGCCTTCAGATGGCGAAACACGAGCCCAGCCCTGTCCACCGCCTGGTTGTGGATCGACAAATCGGCTCTCGATCGACCAATCGCTGTTCGAATCGATCTCGAACTGTCCGCCTCCTCCTTCGCTCGCGAGAAAGAAGGACCGCCTTTGGGGGTCCAAAAGGTAATACGGCTGACTCGGCGTCTGCTCAAGCACGTGCAGAACGCTGCCTAGCTCGCGATCCCCAATAGCAATGCTCATACTTCTGAGAAATCCTCGATCATCGGGCTTCACGGAAACTCGAACCAAGCCGACCCCATTCTCGTATGAGACTTCGAAATCCGCCCAGTCCAAGAAATCGGTGGCTATCCGGGCTCCTGCTTCATCCCAATACATCCCGCCTGAAACCCAGGCCTCCAGGTTCGGTAGATTCGACTGCAACGAGATCTCGTACGTTCCTCCATTCGCTCCGATCCGCTTTTCGCTGAGATCGATTTCGACTTCCGGTGGCCTCCCGCCTTGGGAGATGAATAAGGTATCGTAGCGACTCCTTACGTAAGCACCACGTGGATACAAGCTGTCGTTTTCGCTTATCTCGAAGAAGATCGTCGCATCTCCGCTCCCCTGCGCTTTCGAAAGCGAGATCCAATCTTCGCCCTCGTACTCCTCACCGTAGTCGACCTCCAGTTTCCAATCCGTGTTGGCATAGAAATCGGCTTCGTTGATGCTTGAGAGGTGCGATAGGCTAAGCGCCCCGTATTCAAAAATCCCATAGGGCTTCGTCGCTTGCGTCACTCGATGCCAGACTTCAGTCCCGCCAGGCTCACCCAAGCCGACGGTCGCTTCCCTCAGATAGCCTTCGTTGGCCTGAAGCGAGATCGTGACCGCGTCTCCCATATCCGACTTCTCGATTTCGATCCAGCTCGCCTCCGAATCGGAAAGCACGTTTCCATTCGGCAATCTCAGTCGAACCTCTTCGATCCATACCTCCCACTCCTTAAGATTGGTCTCAACTTCGATTTCGTAGGAACCGCCTTCGATGCCGACGCTTTTTTCCTGGGGCTCAATTTCCAGATAGGCAGCGGCAGCCTCCTGGCGAGCCCGATGCTCGAAGGTATCCGCGCCCGAACTCGCGCGCACCAAGGCTACCCGAGCCTCGGCGTACGGATTCGCTTCGAACTGCAAGGTGATCGATGCGCTTCCCGTTCCGCTTCCTAGAGCGGGCGTGAGCCAGTCCGAATCGCTGCTCAGGCTCCAGTCGCCATTCGTCACCACATCGATGTCGTAGGTCTGACTATCGCTCGAAACCGTTCTCTCGCTCGGCGAGATTACGACCTCTCTGGTTTCGAGCTCCACTGTTAGCGAGTGCAGAAACGAGAAATCGCCTGATTCAGACAAACGGAACAAGGAGAAAGCCAGCAGTTCGTTTTCGCTCTTAGCCAACATGGGAACGCTGAAGCAGAGCTCGTCCGAGTCCGCTTCGCTAAACACGCTGTAGTCCGGGCCTTCATTGCGCCAGACCCAGCGGTCCTCCGGATCGATGCCCGAGATCCTAGGCTCGATCTCGAGGTAGAAGCTTCCTTCTCCCGGAGTGTGGGCGCAGACCTCTACGAATCCTTCGATGCCTTCTACGAGATCCGCGTTCACCGAAAGGATCTTGTATCTGTCGTCGCTATCTCGATACGCCGAAACCCAAGGCAGCGTCTGCTCGAACACCTTGCGATTGTCAGCCGAAGCCGGCTCGTTTATGGGGACTCCCGCAGGATAGCCTTCCCAAACGAGGTCAGGATTCGAGAAAATCGGAGCCCGCCAGTAGTTTCCGGAATCCGGCGGATTGTATGCCATCACGGTGCGGTAGTATCCCTCGTAGCTTATGTATCCAAAATTATAATCGAACAGTTCGGTATACTCGCAGGAGCCATCTTCGGTGCCGCAGGCCGCCAGACGATCGTGAGTCGCCCCTAGATTATGTCCGATCTCGTGAGCGAGCGTGAGGTCCGCCACGGACCAACGCCTCAGGATCGAATAGCCGTACCTACCTCGTTGATCGTAGGAGTTCATCAAATAGGCGCTGCCAGCGATGTTGTTCTTCAATTCGTCAACCACGAGACAGACCAGATCCGCAGCGTAGAGATCTCTCAGTTCATGGGCCTCAGGCATGTATTCGTCGCCGCTGAAGCGCAGCCGAAAAAGATCGGTACTCGAATCGCCTGTCGCCTGATAATCCGTCCGTACTGCTCCCGCAAATACGAGGCGCCCCGGGATGTCGGAGTTCATAAACGCCGCATTGGCGAGTTCGATTCCCACGATGGCATCGTCCTCCAATCTGCTTTGCTCTTGCTCCGCCTCGTCGGTGTAGAGAAAGAGCACTCGCACCTGATGAGCCGCATCATCCTGATCAAACTCGATTTCCGCATCATAAGGGGGCGGCTCGGCATGGTGGCTGGCCGGATCTGCGGAAGCGTCGATCGCCTCCGCCAAGAGAGGCTCCGCGCACTCGCCCAAGGCGTTTCGATCGATCTCATCCACACGGTGCCTGTCTTCGCCATCTGAATACAGCCTGTATTGTCCGTCTCTTCTATCGACCACCGCGGTGAGACGCCCTTCTCTGCGGATCATGACGATCGTTTCCGCCGGATCGGCCCAGCCCTCTGCGAAAAAGGCTTCGTAGCCAAGGCGATCGAACCTCCGCGTGAGACGGGCATCGATGCGCGCATCCTCGAAGAGATCGAGCTGGAAGGCATCTCCGGGCTCCATCTGGTCGACCGCGTCGAGGTCCACCACTAAAGATCTGGAGCGAATGACGTGGCGGGCGTTCAGCCCTTGAGACGCTTCGGCGACGGTGGGCGGGGCGCTGCGATGGTAGCGGGATACTAGCGATTGCCGCTCCGCTTCTTCGTTTTCCGAAGCGACGTGACCGCCCCTGGTTTCCTCGGCTTCGTAGCGAGCAGGTTCTCTGGAGGGCGAAGGGGGTTCCGGAGCCTCGGCTGGTGCGACTTCGGAACCAGAGGGCGACAGGCGCCAAAGCGTTTGCGTAGCTGCCGCCAAAAGGAGGCAAAGCGATGCGGCTAGCAGAAGCCGTTTCATCGCATCGCCTCCCACTGTCGACTGCGAATTTCGGCAGACATGGAGGGTTGGCCCATCGAATGGGCGCCAGACATTTCAAAGTTGGTCGCGGGGCGGAACCGAGCTTCGCAGCGACGGACCGCTTCCCGCTACAGGCAGACTCTAAAGGGATATACGCAACGCTGGAGCGAGCAAACCCATATGCCATTTCGCAGTTACGGGCCTGTACGAAAGGGCTTCATTCGACTGCCCCTAGGTCTCTTCGGGGCCGACTATCCGCTCCCAGCCTAGGCCCTCGCTTAGATTTCGCTGCGTGCAAATCACTAGTAGAACGAACTCGGGGCAAACAAGGGTCGCAGCGCCCTATCGTCTACGCGCTTTCTCGACCAAAACGCCGCTTCGAGAGCCAGCTAGACCTTTGCGTGCCAGCTGGGGCCGAACTGCCAACGCAACCCGCTCATCTCTACGAAAACGATTGAAAGCCATCGACTTGCCGCAAAGCTTCGCTAACTCCGCCCAAATCGCGTCTTCCCGGGGAAATCTCCGGAACTGCCGCTTTGGAGACTTGTTTTACATCCATTTCCCATCTAACTAACAGGATATGCAGAGTATTGGCGAAAGACTTGAAGAGGCGCGGAAGCGCAAAGGCGTCACCATCCGAGAAGCCGCGGAGGCTACCAAGATTCGTGGCGACTACCTCAACAGCTTCGAGAACAACAATTTCACCATCAACGTGCCCGAGATCTACGTGCGTGGATTTCTGCGTTCCTACTGCAATTTTCTCAAGGTCAACAGCGAGAAGGTCATCACCGACTACAACGCCAGCCTGATCGGCGAGGCCAAAGCGGCCAAGCGCGAGCATCGGGAGTTCTTCGGACGCATGGAGCTGCAGCAGCCGCTGGTCTCCGAGGAGCCGCAAGGCGCAACCCCAGCCGAGGAGCCCAAGGAAGAGCCCCGCGGCGAGAAGGAGAGCAAGCTGACGTCCTTCTTCGACAACATCGAAAAGGAGGTCGCCATCAAGATCGGCATCATCGCCGCTGCCGCCCTGCTCTTGGTCATCGTGCTGGTCTGGCTATTCCGCGCCTTGACCAGTGGCGGAGCCGACGAGGGCGCCGCGACCACGCCGTCCAATCAGATGGTTCCCACTCAGAGCCAAACCGCCACCCCTTCCGCCCAGCCCGCGGAAACCAAATCCATCACCCTGATCGCCACCGGCGACGTGCGGGTGACGGTGACGGAGCGCAGCACCGGTCGCGTGCTTCTCGACAACCACCCCATGTTCGCAGGTCAAGAGGAACCCATCGAAATCCGCGATTCGGTCCGCATCGAGTACAACGAAGGCGCGAATCTCAACGTGGAAATCAACGGAACCGCCTACGGAACCAACAAGACCGGACCGGGCTACTCCACAATCGACAAGAGCAAGATCTAGCTCGGATTTCCCAAACAGGGCCTGCTCCGCCTCCGCCCCCCGCACACTTAGAACCGTCACCACTTTTCGTATACGAAAGCCGCTTGCCACAAGCGGCTTTCTTTTTCTACCCATCCGTCGAACCGGCAAGCTCGGAAGCCGAGCCCCAGCCAACCTGTCGCTTCACGGCCAGGGGTCGCTCGAAATCGCCTACTGCGGGGCGAGCTTGAGCTGGTAGCGAAAACGCTGCTCCACGGGAAAGCCATCCACGATTGCTGGCTCGAAAATCCACTGCTTGATCGCCTGCAGCGCGGCGGCTCCCACCTCCGCTCTGCCGGAGTCGTCAACCACCATGGGGTTCTCCACACGTCCCAAGCGATTGACCGTTATCTCCAGCTCCACGGTGCGAGCCTTGGAAAGAGCGATTTCAGGGAGGGGAGAGTAGATGACGCGAGGCGCCCTGTCGCGCAGATTTGGATACGGAACGGAAACCATCTCCTCCGAAAACGGAGCGAACTCGTTGAAGAAGTAGGTTTGCCTCACCGTCGTCACCAGGGCCTTGCCTTGATAGATGCCCGGGCGGTAGCGGCTTTGCGTCACCGTTTTCCAAACCTCCGGAATGAACTCCGCCCGGTCGCCAGATATGCTGAGGATCTCGATCACCTCGCCCTTCTCGTCGATGGAGAAGGTGGCTACTGCGTATCCGCCCGCCACCACTCCCAGCAGGGATTTGGGGAAATCGAGCAATCGAGCCTTTTCCACCTTTGGCGGAGCTCCTACCGCGGAGGAGCGGTTCTCGCGACTGGAGGCGATCGGCTCGTAGTCCGTCTCCGGCTCGCCGGATTCCCCATCCACGAAGCTGTCCTGCGATTCGTCGCGAATCGACATGATCCCATTTGGATCGCGCACCTCGATTTCCTCTCCGCCGGAAAACAGCTTGTAGCTGAAACGGCCCCCGCCAAAACCGGGATTGACCGGCATGGTGACCAGGATGCGCTCGTTTCCGACCGCGTTGATGTCAGCGATCTCCCGCATCACATATGTCGCCGCCCCCGTTTCGGGAGCGATGACGAAGAGAATGAAGCAGTTTTCGAAATCCCTCTCCGCTCGCACCGTAGCGTCGAAGCGAAAGAAATGACCGCCGTAGCTCGAGCCGTAGTCCTGCCCCATCATGGCATCGATCTTGAGCACATCGACCGCCCCGTCGGTGTAGCGATTGGCCGGCACCACCGAGACCTGCCCCTCGAAGACCGGTATGAGCTTTCCCTGCACCTCCACCATGGGATAGGAGCCGTCCATCGCCACCACCGGCAGCCGCTCCGTCTCGTAGTCGATGGTGACCTTGGCCTGGCCCATGGCGAAAGAACAGCCAAGCGCGGAAAGCAGCCCGCAAAGGACACTGCGTTTCCCTCTCTCTACGACTCGGCTGGCAGCGAATCTTCCCATGGGAACTACAAGGCGTTGGATCACCTGCAAACCATATGCCAGCCGCCCCGCTTCGCAAGTCCCAAGCGAGCATCGCTGCTCGGCCCGCCCCCGCCGCTTCGATCCCCCGCGCGTTGACGCCTTTTTAGATTTGAATCCGAGCCTCCGGCCGCCTAGACACCGCCCACCATGAGTAAACTCACCATTGCGATCGGTTCGGACCACGCGGGCTTCAAGTACAAGCAAGCCATCATCGCCCACCTCGAGGGCCAAGGCTACCAGGTCAAGGACTACGGCACCCACTCCGACGCCTCTTGCGACTATCCCGACTTCATCCGTCCCGTGGCGGAAGCGGTCGCCGCCGGCGAATACGACCGCGGCATCGTGCTGGGCGGATCCGGCAATGGAGAGGCCATCGTGGCCAACCGCGTTCCAGGCATCCGTTGCGGCCTCTGCTGGAACGATCAGATCGCGATCTGGAATCGCTCCCACAACGATGGAAACGTGCTCTCCATCGGCGAGCGCACCGTGACCGAGCAGCAGGCCTTGAGCATCGTGGATACCTGGCTGGCCACCGAATTCGAAGGCGGCCGCCATCAGCCCCGCATCGACAAGATCGACAATCCAGGGTTGAAGTAGAACGGCGAATAGGAAAAAACGAAGTCGCGTCGCTCCATCCGAGCCACCCGCTTCCTCGATTCACCTCTTCCATCATCCTTTTTCCGTCTTCATCTCCCCCATGCAGTATCGTCGCCTAGGCAAATCCGGTCTCCAAGTCAGCGCCCTCTCCTTCGGGTCATGGGTCACCTTCGGCGACCACGTGGCCAACCGCACCGCCGAGACCTGCATGCAGCTCGCCTACGACGCAGGCATCAACTTCTTCGACAACGCGGAAGGCTACGCCGACGGCCAGTCGGAAGAGGTCATGGGGTCGGCATTGGCAAAGTTCGGCTGGAGCCGCGACACCTACCTGGTTTCCTCAAAGGTCTTCTGGGGCGGCGAAAAGCCCAACCAGACCGGCCTCTGCAAGAAGCACGTCATCGAAGCCTGCCACGCCGCCTTGCGTCGCCTGCGCGTCGACTACCTCGACCTGTACTACTGCCATCGCCCCGATCCCAACACGCCCATCGAGGAGACGGTGCGAGCCATGGACATTCTGATCCAGCAGGGCAAAGTCCTCTACTGGGGCACCTCGGAGTGGTCCTCGCAAGAGATCATGGAGGCCTACGCCATCGCTCGCCAGTACAACCTGACGCCGCCCACCATGGAGCAGCCGGAGTACAACATGCTCAAGCGCCAGCGCTTCGAAGTGGAGTACGAACGCCTCTACTCGCAGATCGGCCTCGGAACCACCACCTTTTCCCCGCTCGCTGCCGGCTTGCTCACCGGCAAGTACAACGACGGCATTCCCGAGGGCAGCCGCCTCGCTCACACCCAGTTCGACTGGATGGCGGAGAAGCTGGCCCGCCTGCAAGCCCAAGGCGGCATCGAAATCCTCACGTCGCTCGCCACCATCGCCGACAAGCTCGGGGCCACCCTGCCGCAGTTGGCCATCGCATGGGTTTTGAAGAACCCAAACGTCAGCTCGGTCATTCTAGGGGCGTCGAAGCCAGAACAACTGGAACAAAACCTCAAAGCCTTGGACATCCTCGATACGCTCAATGAAGAGATCATGGATGAAATCGAAATCGCCATCTCCCGCTTCCGCGAAATCGACGCCTAAGGTGGCGCCCGGCCTCCGGACGAGCGCTGTCGCGTCAACCGTTAGCCACATGCGCAGCTTCTCCTTCGGCATTCTTGCTTTTTCCGTCTTTCTTTTCCTCAACGGCTGCTACGTGCCGCCCAGCCCAAAGCCCAACGCCCTCGCCCCATCGGGCGACTCCGCCGAGACCGCTCCCGACTCAGGCGCCGAAGCCGAAACAGACCAGGACGACGCCATCTACCAGACCATCACTCTTTCGCTCACCACTCCCTCCGGCGGCTGGTCCCTGCAGCCCCTCGAAGCCTACCAGCTCGAGCACGAGAACCTGATCCTCTGGCAGCTCACCGCACCAAATGGACCGAGCATCAGCATGATATCGGAAGTGAGCGCCACCTTGCGCCTGCCGGGCCCAGAGCGCGATCTGCAGCATTTCGTGCTGGGCAAGACCTGGAAATGGGAGTCCAACCCGGAGGTCACGTTCATCGAAGACCGAGCCGAACTCAAAGATGCCCTTGCCGACGCCACCGAGCTCCCTTTCACTTCCGTCGATTGAGCGCCGCCGCGCCCCAGTCAGCCGTCACCCGCTTTCCGCCTAGCGCCCAGATCCTAGGTCCAACCCATCCAGATTTCCATGTCCACCCAGACCTACTCCCACGTCGACTATCCCGAAACGCCCGAGATTCTCTCGGAACGCGACATCCGCATGGACGCCGGCGCCGCCCCTACTGACGAGCAGCTTCTGCTGACCTACCGCTGGATGGCCTATTCCCGCTTCGCCGACATGCGCATCCTGGAGCTCTTCCGCCAAGGCCGCATGAAGGGCACCGTCACCTGCTCCGACGGAAACGAAGGCCTCGTCGCCCCCATGGCCCTCATGCTGGACAAGGAAATCGACTGCGTCTCCTGGACCCACCGCGGACTGCCCGGCCACCTGATCTGGTCGGACCACCTCGGCGACCACATTTCCCAGTACCTCGGAAACGCCGGCTCGCCCACCCTCGGACGCGAAGGCAACGCCCACCACGGCGACCCCGCCAATCGCTCCTACCCCATGATCTCCCATCTTGGGAAAATGTCCTCCAACGTGCTCGGCGGCACCGACTCCCAACGCCGCAAGGGCCTCGACGCCATCGGCGTGACCTTCTTTGGCGACGGCGGCTCCTCCACCGGCGAGATCCACGAATCCCTCAACCTCGCCGCGGTGCTCAACATCCCAGTCATTTTCGTGGTGGAAAACAACAAGTACGCCTACTCCACCCCGCTGCACGAGCAGTACGCCGGCGAACTGGTCGACCGGGCCAAGGGCTACGGCATCAAAGGCATCGCTCTCGACGTGGCCAAGGTGGAAGAGAACATGACGATCTTCGCCGACGCCATCCGTGAAACGCGCCAATCCGGTCGCCCCATGCTGATCGAGATGCACAGCCTGCGCCTGCGCGGACACGCTGGCTACGACACCTGCGACTACATCGACCCCGCCCAAACCGAAAAATGGATACACGAGGACGCGCTGCCAAACTTCCGGACTCGCCTGGTGGAAAAAGGCTACGGAGATCGCCTCGACCAGGAAGACGCCACCCTCAAGGCATTCGTCAACGAAACCGTCTCCGCCGCCTTCAAAAACCCTCCCTGCGACCCCAGCGGCCTGATCGACGACGTCTTTTCCCCCACCACTACTCCTGTCGATTGGTCAGAGGCTCCCGATGCCTCGGAAACGAGCTCCCTGACCTTCGCCCAAGCCATCAACGCGGCTCTCGACAAGGTGCTCGCCGACTCTCCCGAGTCGCTGGTCATGGGTCAGGACATCGCCGACTACGGCGGCCCCTTCAAGGTCACCGAGGATCTCTTGGAGAAATACGGCCGTAGCCGCGTTTTGAATACGCCGATCTGCGAATCCGCCATGGTGGGCTACGCTACCGGCATGGCCATCAACGGACACCGTCCCATAGTGGAGTTCCAGTTCGCCGACTTCGCCACCGACGCCACCACCCAGATTTGCCTCAACGCCGGCACCTACCATTTCCGCTCCGGAGCCAAGGTCCCTTTGATCTTCCGTTTCCCCTGCGGCGGCGGCCTCACGTTTGGCTCCTTCCACAGTCAGGACCTGGAAGCGCTCTACACCCACATTCCCGGACTCAAGTTCCTCTACCCAAGCACACCGCAAGACGCCTACAACGCAGTGCTTGCCGCCTACGAGGACGACAATCCAGTCTGCCTTTTCGAACACAAGAAGCTCTACCGCCTGCTTAAGGCGCCGGTGTCCTTCGATCCCAACTACAAGTCCGTCTGGCAGCCTGCCCTGCGCCGCTCCGGCGACTACGCCACCGTGGTGACCTACGGGGAGATGACGCTGCACGCCAACGAAGCCTGCGAGTATTTGGAAAAGGAATACGACGTGTCCTGCGACCTCTTCGACCTGCGTTGCCTCTCGCCGCTCAAGCTCGACACGATCGAGACCTCGCTGGCCCGAACCGGGCGTCTCGTCGTCATCACCGAATCCCGCCGCAACGTGGGCTTCGCAGCCGAACTGGTAGCCCGCCTAACCGAGAAACATTTCTTCAACATGGAAGCCCCGCCGCTTCGCATCGCTTCGAAAGACATGCCCGTCCCCTTCGCCCCCGAACTCGAAGCGGACTACCGCCCTAGCAAGGAATCCATCCTCAACCAATTGATCGACTGGATCGAAGGCGTCTAAGGCTGAAGCGCGTGAATCGACACCAACCGAAGCGACGCTAGGGAGTTTGCACACGTTTCGCGTCCTCCAGCACCGACTCGAGATATCGCCGAAGCCTAGCCAGCTCCTTGGAGCGGAACTGCCTCCGAGTCGCATTCAAAGCCTCCACCGCCGCTAGCAGAGCTTTTTCCAGCTCCCTCCGCTTCGCTAAGGCCAGCACGCGGAGGTCCGCATTTCCCAACGATTCGATCTCGTTCATTTGCTCGGTCAGCGCTTCGACCGATGCTAGAAGCGAGCTCACCTTCGCTTGATGCTCGCTTGGCAGCCGCTTCAACTCCTCCCCGTCATCCTTGATCCGAGAGAGGCTCTCAACCACCGCCTCGCGAATCTCCAACAATCGCCGGAATATCGCCTGACGGTCCAGCTCGCGTTCGATTTCCTTAACCAGCTCCTCCATCCCTAAGGGTTTTTCCAGATAAGCGACCACGGGAAGCTGGATGGCCTTCCTGGCTGTCTGCAGATCCGGATTCGCCGACACTAGAATGATGGGGAGCCCTTCGACGTAGGAACCCACCCAGCGCACCAGATCGAGTCCATGCGCTCCGGCCAGCTGCTCGTCCGCGATCATCAGATCGAACGGAGCCTCCTCCAGCAGCGATTTTGCCGCGGAAGCGTCGTCAACCGCCCGGCAGCTGATCTGCCGACTCCTCAGCTCGCTGGCAACCCGAAGCCGTAGATCCCGCTCGTCGTCCGCTAGTAGTATGCTCGCCCGCGTTTCCGACATTCCTACAAGCACGTGCCAAACCCGATCGCTTTCAACCGAAAAATCGATTTAGCCTTTTGTCGCTAAGCGAGTTGATTGCTCTGAGGAATGCTCCTCTTCGCCTGAACTGATTCAATTTCCCTACCCGTTCCGCCCATGATCCTCAATTCGAGGGGAAGAGCCCGCTATTTGCGGAAAAGCGCTCAAGTTGAACTGATTCAATACCGAAAAATGGCTTCGTCCTCCATAACGGTGAAGGACTGCTTTTTCGAGTAGGACAAACGGGCCTACAAGCTAAGGCGCAGTGATTCTCTAGCATGCTCGCATGCCTATCGAATCTCTGCGCCTTTTTCTGTTTATCCAGCTTCATGAATCCCACACTCAAAACTGTATTCGTAAACTCCCTACATCGCGTACGCCAAAGGCGATGGTCGCCCTTTCGCTCGGCGAACGGTCAAGGCGACGACGCGGGCCTCGCCCACGAATTGTCGATGATCGCGCGTGATCTACGCAAGGCCGCCGACCTCGTCCAAGACCATTTCACCACCATCGGCGAGCACTTCAAGAAACAGGCGTTGCTGACCTCTGAAATGCTGCAGCAAGGAAGACGAATCACCGACTCGGAGAACGACGAGTCCAGCCAGACGGAGCTGTTTCGCGAAGTCGTGGAGCTGGTACGCGGCTCCATCGACTTTCTTTCCGAATGCGTCGAGCAGAGCCGGGACTTGGTCCACCATTTCGAGCGCTACCGGGATCAGTTCGAAAGCGTTCAGCTGAGCGAAAACCAATTGTCTCGCACCCTCACCCCATTGCAAATCATCGAGAGACTGTTCCGTATCGAGGCCGCGGCGCTTCCCCTCGAAATGCAAGCCGCCTTCGAATCGCTGACCAAGGAAATCGCCCACATGTACTCCGAGATGCGGCGTACCCTGGAAGTCGAATTCCAAACCTTGCGCGAAACGCAAAGCAGGATCACTCGCACTCACGACTACCTGGTCGACTACTGCGTACGCTTGGAAGAACGCTCCCAAACCGCAAAGCGAGACCTCGAACAGGCGCTTTCCGAGATCGAGCGCAACCTGAGCCAACAGACCGAATCGAACCGCAAGCTGGCCGAGGCGGCCACAACGATCAGCGGCTGCAACGACGCCATCATGACCGGCATACAGTACCAGGACGCCATGCGTCAGCGCTCCGAACACGTCGAGCACGCGATCGGGGACATGCTGCAAACCTTGCAGAAAACGGGCGGCAGCCCATCGTACAAGAGCCAGATCGGCCAACTTTGCCGACTCGAGACGCAACAGGTTTCCTCCATCCTTTCAGACCTGTCACAGGCCAGCTCCCAAATCGGTGGAGGGCTGCGCCGAGTGGATCAAACCCTGGTCCACATCGATCAGGAGTGTCTGCCCGAGGGGGGCATCGAGCAAAGCCTGCAACGTACGACCTGCATCTACGACACCTTGCTCAAGACCCTCGCCGAAGCGCGTGAGCTCACCGAGATCGCCCGCGATGGAGCCCAGCAAACGCAGGCGGCGTTGGATTCGCTCGATGGCACCGCCTCCAATATCACCACCTCCCTCACCGAGCTGGCGACCGGAATAAAAATGATCGCCCTGAACGCCCAGATCCAAGCTGCTCAGATGGGAGCCGGCACCGGTCTCGAAGTCCTCTCCGGGCGCACGTGCGAACTCTCCGACAACACCAGCAAGTCGACCAAAGCCATCGGCATCGAGCTCGAGCAACTCGTCGCTCGCCTCGAGGAAGCGATCAAAAACTGCTCGGAAACGCAAAATCACGCGATCGAGCGAACCCAAAACTTGAATACGCGTGGACGAGAACTCGAAAGCAAACTCGTCGAACGCCAGACCTCTGCGGAAAACGGATTGAGTCAACTGGGCCGCCTGCTCGAGCAGTGCCGTTTCAACGCGGAAAGACTCTCCATCGACCCAAACCGAGAGAGGGCCCAGAAACAATTGCTCCAGTCCGTTCGAGATCGATTGCAAGGTATCGCCGACCGCCACAGGCAACGGCGGTCCGAACCCCTGAAGGTCTCGGAAGCGACCAGCTCGCGCTACACCACCGATACCGAGCGAGCCATTCACCAGCAGTTTCTTCAAGCCAGCGCCCCGCAGCGATCTACAAAGAAACCAGCGCCAGAGCCACTCGCGACGCGCTGCGAAGTTCCCCAGACCGAAAACGTTACCCTCTTCTAAGGAGTCCATCACCAAACAACCCATTGCCATGCCAATAGCAAACCAATCCAAAGCAGACGACCGCTACACCGCCGAGAGAGCCCTAGACATCGAAGCGTCATCATCCATCGCCCAAGAGATTCTCGAATATATCCGTTCCTCGGATACGCCTGCTATCGACCTATCCAAGGTGGAGTCCATCGATACCTTCGGCGTTCAAATCCTGTTAGCGGCGCGTTCGTTCGCGCGCAATCGCGGGAAGCAGCTGAGCTTTCTCGCGCCAACCGAAGCCGTCCGTCACGCCTTCCATCGCGTCGGATTCGACTCGAGCGAATTTGAAACCGCCCCCCTTTCCCATCATGAGTAGAACTATAATCACAGTCGACGACTCGCCAAGCATTCGACAGATGGTCAGCTTGGCTCTCATGCAAGCCGGGCACAAGGTGCTCGAGGCCGCAGACGGGCAGGAAGCCCTGGACGTGCTTCAACGAAGCCAAGCCCAAATGGTCATCACCGACCTGAACATGCCGCGCATGGATGGCATCTCCCTCATCAAGCGGCTGCGCGCCCTGCCCGCATACAAATACGTACCCATCGTCATGCTCACCACCGAATCCCAGCAGGAAAAGAAGATGGCTGGGAAAAGCGCCGGAGCGACGGGCTGGATCGTCAAACCTTTCACTAGCGACCAGCTTCTTGGCGTAGTCAAAAAAGTACTACGCTAGAAGGTCAAGACCATGAGTTCCTACGATCCCACTCAGACCTTCCTACTGGAAGCCGAGGACCTGCTCACCCTGATCGAGCAGAGCGCCCTAGACTTGAAGAATCAACCGGCCGATCGCGAAGCGCTCGACTTGCTGTTCCGCTCCTTCCACACCCTGAAAGGCTCCGGGTCCATGTTCGGCTTCGAGGAAGTCGCGGCCTTCACTCACCATATCGAGACCTCGCTTGAGAGCGTCCGCGATAGCGGCGAACTCCCCCCTGCTGAGCTCGTCCCGCTCATTCTCTCCTCCATCGACGAAATCAAGCGCCTGCTAGCAGGCGAAAAATCGGAGCAGCAGATCGAAATCGCCACGCAGCTCGCTTCCCTTTCACCTTCTAAACCATCGGGCGCCCCCCAGGATAAATCCGCAAAAGCGAGCCCGCCTGACAAGGATACGGCCAACACGCGATACCGCATCGCTTTCACTCCGCCAATCGATATCGGAAGCGCCGGTCTCGATCCCGCCTCCCTTCTCGACGAGCTCCGAGAACTGGGCGATTGTACCGTTTCCGTGGATACATCGCGCATCCCGCCGATCGATCAGCTGGCGCCAGACTCCTGCCATCTCAGCTGGGAAATCCTGCTGCGCGGCGAGTGCGACGAGCGGGCCATTCGAGACGTGTTCATCTTCGTCGAAGACGACTGCCAGCTCGCGATCGAGACCATCGACTCGACTCCGGTCTCCAGGCCCAAACCGGCGCCAAATACCTGCCAGGACCTGCTGCAACGCAAGAATCCGATCGCCCAAGGCACCGCTCGCGTCGCCTCCGAAAAGCTCGATCAATTGGTCAGCCTCGTAGGCGAGCTGGTGATGAATCAATCCCGACTCACCCAGGTCGCCAGCAAGTTCGACTCCTCGGAATTGAACGCGCCAGTCGAGGAGATCGAACGGCTCGCGTCCGAGCTGCGCGACAGCGTTCTGGGCATCCGCATGACCCCTATTGGCTCCACCTTCAACCGCTTCCGCAGGCTGGTGCACGACCTTTCCATGGAGCTGGGCAAGGAAACCGTTCTCAACACCGAGGGCGAAGACACAGAACTGGACAAAACCGTCATCGACCAGCTCGGCGATCCTCTGGTCCATCTGATCCGCAACAGCATCGACCATGGCATCGAATCGCCTTCCGAACGCGCCGCTCGCGGGAAGCCTAAAGCGGGAGCAATCAAGCTCTCCGCTAGACACGAAGGCACCCACGTCATCGTTTCCATCGAAGACGACGGCCGAGGGCTCAACGAGGAGAAGATTCGCCAAAAGGCCATCGAAAAAAAGCTCGTCGATCCCGACGCGCGCCTCAGCGACAACGAGATCCACCAGCTGATCTTTCGCGCTGGATTCTCTACCGCCGAAAACGTCACCAACGTCTCCGGACGCGGCGTCGGCATGGATGTCGTTAAACGACAGATCGAAGCCCTCGGCGGTTCGCTAAAGGTATTCAGTTCCTGGGGACAGGGCACGCGCATCGATCTCACGCTCCCGCTCACCCTGGCCATCATCGATGGTATGCTAGTAGAGGTCGCCGGCGATCGCTTCATCCTGCCGATGTCGGCAGTCACCGAAAACGTAGAAATCACCCGCGAGGAACGCTGCGCCAAAAACGGCCGCAACCTGGTCAACGTTAGAGGGGAACTGGTTCCCTACATCCGACTTCGCGACCTGTTCGAGGAGCCGAGCCAAGGCCCGGACGCGGAGAAGGTGGTCATCACTCGCTTCGACGGCAACCGCCTCGGCTTCGTGGTGGATCGCGTTCTCGGCAGCCACCAAACCGTGATCCAATCGCTCGGAAAAGTCTACGAAACCATCGAGGTCGTCTCCGGAGCGACCATCATGGGAGACGGCCGAGTCGCCCTCATCCTGGACCTCCCCAGCCTTGTGCAACACGACAGATCCGTATCACAAATATATATACAAAATCATTAGAAACGCTTTCGTTCGCTCAAACCATGACAACAGAACCGCAAAATTCCAATCAGTTCATCACCTTCAAGCTAGGAGATGAATCCTTCGCCATCAACGTATCGCAAGTCCGCGAAGTGCTCGACCTCACTCAGATCACCAAAGTCCCCACTGCGCCAAAGTACATGAAAGGCGTGGTCAACGTGCGCGGCTCCGCCATTCCTGTGGCGGACCTACGCCTGAAGTTCGGACTGCCCGAGGCCAAGGAAACCGTCAACAGCAGAATCCTTGTGCTGGAAATCACCATCGACGGGGAAGCCTGCGTGATCGGAGGCATCGCCGACAGCGTGCACGAAGTCATCGAGCTCGACCAGAGCCAAATCGATCCGCCGCCTACCATAGCCATGCGCTGGAAAAGCGAGTTCATCCACGGCATGGGCAAACGCAACGACCAGTTCGTCATCATGCTCGATATCGACGCCGTCTTCTCCAGCGACGAAGCCATCATCTCCAAAGCGGCCAAGGAAGCGGAAATCGCTACCTCCAACTAAACCCACCTTTCAGCAAACAATCCACTCCCCAAACCCAGATGAACATTAAGAAGATCATCAACGACATGCCGATCGGCAAGAAGATCGGCTACGGATTCGCCAGCGTCATGCTCATATTCATGGCCACTGGCGGCTATTCCATTCTCAACATGCGCTCGAACGCTCGCGAAGCCGGATACATGGCAAACGAATACGTGCCCGAGCTCGAGTATTCCGCCAAGCTTCGTGACGCCACCGGCAACGCGAACCTTTATTCCAGTCTCTATGGCCTATCAGGCGACCCGGAACGTCTCAGGCAAGCGGAGGCCTCGCTTGAGGAAATGCAAACGCTGCTCGTTCAACTCCGAGACCTGGCCAACAACTCGGATCAGCTCGTCGTGCTCAGGGATAAGATCAAGACCGCTCCCGGCTTGCTGGAAGACTTCGAAGAAGCGCTCAATGGCATCAGGACCGCCAGCGACAAGCTCAAAGGCTTCAACCAGCTCACTCTCGACTCAGCCACCATCGCCAACGACGCCATCGAATCGCTGCTTAGCGACCAGTACGAAGCACTGGAGACGGAAATTGCTAGAGACGCCAACAGCAGCGCACTCGCTGATCTCCAAGCAAAGATTGTACTGATAAACCAGATACGCTCCCATTTCCAGACCGCCAGACTGGAGAATTTGCGCGCTCAATCGCAAAACGACGCATCCATCATCGAGCGCAGCATCAACAGCTTCGATGCGATCGAGCAGACCGTCTCGCAGCTGCGGCCGCTCCTTCACGTCGCCGCCCATCAGACGCAACTCGAACTCATACGCGACCAATTCGACGAATACCGGCGAGCCCTCGAGCAACAAGCGGAAAGCATGCGAAACCTCGCTACCGCCATCGCCAAATGCAACGATTCCAGCAACGCTTTTCAGGAGTTCGCTCGCGGTCAATCCATCGCGGCTGAAACCGGCGTCGCCAAAACCTCTCGCGCCGCCAACGATCAATTGGTCGCTACCTCCAATTTTTCCACCATCGGAGTGGTTGTCTCCATTGGCATCGGGATCTTCGTCGCCGTGCTCATCACTCGCATGGTCACACGCCCTCTAAGCAAGGCGATGGACCTAGTAACCAAAGTGGCCGATGGCGACCTTACCCAATCCGTCACCGTCGACTCCAACGACGAAATCGGCAAAATGGTCACCAGTCTCAACAGCATGGTCATCGCCTTACGCAATGTAGTGGGCGAAGTTACCAACGCCGCTGACAACGTCGCTTCGGGCAGCGAGGAGATGAGCTCCTCCGCCCAACAGCTTTCTCAAGGAGCCGCCGAGCAGGCTGCGTCCTGCGAGGAAACCACGTCCTCCATGGAGCAGATGTCCGCCGGCATCCAGCAAAACGCGGACAACGCCAGCCAGACGGATCGGATTGCCTCCAAAGCAGCCGAAGACGCGGAGCGCAGCGGCAGGTCCGTAGCCGACACCGTGCGGGCCATGCGCGAAGTCGCCGAAAAGATCAGCATCATCGAAGAGATTTCGCGCAAGACCGACCTGCTCGCCCTCAACGCGGCGGTGGAAGCCGCCCGCGCCGGCGAACACGGGAAAGGCTTCGCTGTAGTGGCCAGCGAAGTACGCAAGCTCGCGGAACGCAGCCAGACCGCCGCAGCGGAAATCGGCAAGATCACCTCCGACGGTGTGGGCGTGGCCGAGCAAGCGGGCGAAATGCTCAACAAGCTGGTGCCCGACATTCGTCGTACCGCGGAACTGGTACAGGAGATCAACGCCTCCAGCGCCGAACAGAGCGCCGGAGCCGCTCAGGTCAACAAGGCCATCCAGCAGCTCGACCAAGTCACCCAGCAAAACTCCTCCGCCTCCGAGGAAATGGCGTCCACCGCCGAGGAACTCTCGACCCAGGCCGAGCAGCTGCAAAACGCCATCAGCTTCTTCACCGTGGAAGCCGCCGCCGCCAAGGGGCGGTCAAACGCCCCCGCCAGCCGTCGCAAGACCACCACCCATTCCAAGGCGAAACGGGCCACTCCCCCGACTCATCAGGAAAAGGTCTGCTCGTCCGCTGCGAAAGGCTCCAGCTCCAAAAACGGGGCTACCTTGACGCTCTCTGATCGCGGCCTCGACCTGGACGCGCTCGATAGCGACTTCAAGTCGTACTAGAATATCAAATACACAATCACACGCAAGCGAGGCGTCTCAACGGCACGCTGAGACGCCTCGCCTCTCCCCCCTTTCCGCCTCCGCCCTCGAAATCGTATCCCACAGGGCCGGCAGACCGGACGTCTCACCAAGCGTCGCTCGATCGACACAACACCCAACGACGTATGTTCAAGAAACTAAAAATTGGCTCTAAAATCATGGGCGGCTTCGGCGCTGTCCTTCTCCTCACCGCCATCGTAAGTCTGGTCGGTCTCACTGGTATCGACACTATCGGTACGATCGTCGACACCGCCGACGACGGAAACCGCCTTATCCGCTACGCGCTCGACGCCCGTACCGAAGAAAAGAACTTCATGCTTCGCGGCGACAAGGCCTTCCACACCTCCTTCAAGGAAATCGTATCCAAAATCAAACTTCAGATCGACGAGACCAGCGCGCAAGTGGACGAGGCGGATCGTCAAACCCTGGCCCAGGCCAAAAACACCGTCGCCGAATACGAGCGCGAGTTCGAGGAGTTCGTGGAGCTTACCCGGCGTCAAGCCCTGCTGGAGGAAGCCATGCTCAGCGACGCCCGGGCCTTCGAGGAACAGGCTGAAACCCTGCGAGCCGACCAGAAGGGAGAATACGAAACCTTGCGCGACGCGGGCGCCGGCGCGGCCGAGCTCGATGACAAACTATGGAAGGCGGACGCCGCCAACCGCCTGATCAAATACGCTCAAGACATTCGCGTCGACGAGAAGAATTTCATGCTTCGCCAAGACAAAGCCTACCTCGATGCCGTTGAAAGCGCCATTTCCGAGGTCGACGCCTTGTGCGTGGAGCTCTCCGCCAAGTTCGACGATCAGCGCAACAAGCGCCTCGTCGATTCAGTACGTCGATCGGCTGCCAACTACGACAAGGGCTTCGACGACTGGGTCGCCCTCTCCGAGCGCAAAGCGGTGCTGCAGGAAGACATGGTCGCCAGCGCCAGAGAGTTCAACCAGCAGGCGGAACTGTTCCGTGCCGACCAGAAGTCGGAAATGCTGGCCGGCATGGCCAACTCGAGTCGGGTGATGGTCGGCGGCGGCCTTCTCGCCCTCGCCGTTGGAGCCGTTCTCGCGTTCTTTCTTACCCGCGGCATCACCGGTCCTCTTCGCAAGGCGGTAGGACTGGCCGACTCCATCGCCATCGGCGACCTCAGCGCTCAGCTCGACATCGATCAAGCCGACGAAGTGGGGCAATTGGCGGGCTCGCTCAATAAGATGGTGCTCAACCTGCGCTCCACCGCGGACATCGCGGAAACCATCGCCATGGGCGATCTCTCCAAGGACGCGAAGCTCCTATCCGACAAGGACTCCCTGGGCCAGGCCCTGGCCGCCATGCTGAAGAACCTTCGCCGCACCGCCGATATCGCAGACCAGATTTCCAAGGGAGATCTCACCGTCAAAGCGAAGCCGCAATCGGAAAAGGACGTGCTCGGAAACGCCTTGCAGAACATGGTCAAAAACCTTCGCTCCATCGTTTCCGAAGCCACCCTGGCTTCGAGCAACGTCGCCTCCAGCAGCGAGGAAATGAGCGCCTCCGCTCAGCAGCTTTCCCAAGGAGCCGCCGAACAGGCCGCGTCCTGCGAGGAAACGACTTCGTCCATGGAGCAGATGTCGGCCGGCATCCAGCAAAACGCCGACAACGCCAGCCAGACCGACAAGATCGCTTCGAAAGCCGCCGAAGACGCTCAACGTAGCGGCGAGTCCGTTTCCAAGACCGTGGCCGCCATGCGCGAGATCTCCGACAAGATCAGCATCATCGGGGAAATCGCCCGCAAGACGGACTTGCTCGCTCTCAACGCCGCCGTCGAAGCGGCTCGGGCCGGCGAGCACGGAAAAGGTTTCGCCGTCGTTGCCAGCGAAGTACGCAAGCTTGCCGAACGCAGCCAAACCGCCGCCGCGGAAATCGGCAAGATCACTTGCGACGGCGTCGGTACCGCCGAGCAAGCGGGAGAAATGATCAAGCTGCTGGTGCCGGACATTCGCCGCACCGCCGAATTGGTCCAGGAAATCAATGCTGCCAGCTCGGAGCAGAGCGCCGGCGCTGCCCAGGTCAACAAGGCGATTCAACAACTCGATCAAGTCACCCAGCAGAACTCCTCGGCCTCCGAGGAAATGGCCTCCACCGCCGAAGAACTCTCGACTCAAGCTCAGCAACTGCAAGCCGCCATCAGCTTCTTCAAAGTGGACAGCGCCGCCGACTCCCTGCCCTCGCGCTCCGGAAGCAAGGCGGGGCGTTCCGCACGAGCGGCCAGTTCTTCGAAAGGCCCTCGTCCCGAACCCGCTTCCAACCGGACGGTTGATGGCGATCGTAGAGAAGGCGCCACCCTCTCACTCGACGAGAAGGGAAGCGACCTCGACCGCGACTTCCAACCCTACAACTAGTTCGCCTGCCCCGAGCCCTCGCTCGCCTTGAAACGGCCAGCGGGGGCCCGCTTCTCCATACGCCCCATCGACCACCCATTTGCGTTGGCCCGCATGCTGCCCTATGAATGCAATCGACGTCTCACCCAAACAGCCACGTCTCACGGAAGAAAGCTTTCGTAGATTCGCCGCTTTCATCACCGACGAACTCGGCATCAAGATGCCGCCTGCGAAGATCCAGATGCTGCAGGGCCGCCTGCAGCGCCGCATGAAAGCCCTGGGCGTATCATCCGTCGAGGATTATCAAGAACTGCTGTTCGGCCCCAACGGGGAGACCACCGAGCGCGCTCACTTCTTCGACTCCGTCACCACCAACAAGACCGACTTCTTCCGCGAGCCCTGCCACTTCGATTTTCTCACCCAATCCGCCCTGCCGGCATTGGACCGGGCGCCCCAAGAGCTATGGCGCTTCAATCTCTGGTGCGCGGGCTGCTCCACCGGCGAGGAAGCCTATACCCTAGCCATGACTCTCGATCAGTTCGGCCTGCGCCGTGGGCAGTTCGATTTCTCCATCCGAGGAACCGACATTTCCACGAGGGTGCTGCAGGCCGCCCAACGCGCCATCTATAGCGAGGACATCATCGTTCCGATTTCCCAACGCCTTCGCGAACGCTACCTGCTGCGCAGCAAGGATCCGTCGACTAGGCTGGTCCGTGTCGCGCCCACGCTGCGTCATCGCGTCACCTTCAGCCGTCTCAACTTCATGGATACAAAGTATCCAATCGAAGAAACTTACGACGTGATCTTCTTTCGCAACGTCATGATCTATTTCGACAAGCCGACCCAAGAGGCGGTGGTCAACAAGCTCTGTCGCCACCTCGCCCCAGGAGGCTTTCTCTTCGTCGGTCACTCCGAATCCTTAACCGGTCTACAGGTCCCGCTTCGCCTCGTGGATTCCGCCGTCTACCGCAAACCCATGAACTGATCTCTGCCATGCCGCCCTTTCGACGTCCCTCCTTCCCCCCCAAGCATGCCGGAAAGATCCGCGTGCTGGTGGTCGACGATTCCGCTTCCGTCCGCCAGACCATGTCCGCCCTCCTGGAATCCGACGACCGTATCGAAGTTATGGGCACGGCCTCCGATCCCTACGTGGCGGTGGAGCGAATCAAGCGCGAGGTGCCCGACGTCATCACTCTCGACGTGGAAATGCCGCGCATGGACGGCCTGACCTTTCTCGACCGCATCATGGCTCAACACCCCATCCCGGTCGTCATTTGCTCGAGCCTCACCGCCGAGGGGTCCCAGACCGCCTTAGCCGCCCTCGAAAAAGGAGCCGTGGAAATCATCGCCAAACCCAAAGTTGGCACCAAGAAGTTCCTCGAAGAGTCCGCCATCCGCATCTGCGACGCGGTCCGCTCCGCAGCCGGAGCCGCCTACCGGGCTCCGGTCCGAGCCAAAGCGCCCAGCGTTCAGCCCAAGCTCACCGCGGACGCCGTCATTCCGCCTTCCAATTCCCGGCCTATGATCGAGACCACCGACAAGATCGTCGCGATCGGGGCCTCCACCGGCGGCACCGAAGCTCTGCGATCGTTGCTGCAAGCCATGCCGGTTCGTTGCCCAGGCATAGTCATCGTGCAGCACATGCCGGAAAAATTCACCGCCAGCTTCGCCCAACGCCTCGATCAGACCTGCCAAATCACGGTCAAAGAAGCCGCCGATGGGGATTCCGTCATCCCTGGACAAGCTCTCATCGCCCCGGGCAACCGACACCTCCTGCTCAAGCGAAGCGGAGCCCGCTACTACGTCGAAATCAAAGACGGGCCGCTGGTCAGCCGTCACCGGCCCTCCGTCGACGTGCTCTTTCGCTCCACCGCTCGCCATGCCGGATCGAACGCCATCGGCGTCATCCTCACCGGCATGGGCGACGACGGAGCGAACGGCATGCTGGAGATGAAACAGGCCGGCGCCTTCAACATCGCTCAGGACGAAGCAAGCTGCGTCGTTTTCGGCATGCCTAAAGAAGCCATCGAACGGGGAGCGGTTCACAAGATCTGCCCTCTCGAGGACATCGCTCGCGCCCTGCTCGAGAAGAGCGGCATTCGCACGGCGCAGTCCGCCCGCTAGTCTCCCCATCGAGCCAGCGCCCGATTTCGCGGCGATCGAGCCGGCCAGCAGCAGCCGGTGAGCAAAGCGCCGCTTCTCCACCCTTGCTCTTGGCGCTGAGGGGCTTTTGCTATGCTTTAGGTCCACAGTGGCAGCGTTTTGCGTTGCCAAGGCCGCCTTCGCACCCATCTCACATCAACCGAAGCCGTAGCAAAGTCCGAATTCCATCTCCAAAATGCCTAGCAATCCCGCGCACCATGCCCCCCTCGACTGGGCCTCCATCAAAGTCTTCGCCATGGATGTCGACGGGATCCTCACCGACGGAGCCATCTACGTTTCCTCAGACGGCAGCGAAGCCAAGCGCTTTTCCATCGTCGACGGCCTCGGTCTCGCTCGCCTGCGCCAAGCAGGCATTATCCTCGCCTGGATATCCGGACGCATGTCGGACGCCACCACCGTGCGAGCCAAGGAGCTGAAGATCCCTCACCTGGTGCAAGGCAAGCTCGACAAGCTCACCGGCCTCAAAGATTTGCTAGAAGAATTGCAACTTGAGCCCCATCAGGCGGTATACATGGGGGACGACGTCATCGACGTGGACGCCATCCGCTACGCGGGCATCGGCGTCACCGTGCCGGAAGCTCAGCAGGAAGCGCTCGCCGCAGCCGACTACATCACCAGCAGGCCGGGCGGACACGGAGCGGTGCGCGAAGTCTGCAACCATATCTACCACGCCATGAACCGATAAATGTTTCGAATACTGAAAAAACGACTCTTCGCCGCGGCGATCGCTCTGCTGGCAGTCTACGCCTTCGCTCAGATGAAGCCGGGCACCCCGGTCAACAACTTCAAGGTGCCGCTCTTCAACGAGGACGGCTACCGCACCTGGTACCTGCGCGGCGAAACGGGAGTCTACGTGAGCGAGACCCAGATCCGCATCGAGAACATGCGGGTGAGCCAATACTCCGGCGACGAGCAGGACCGCCGCATCGCGGTGCTCACCAGCCCGGAGGCGATTTTCCATTTCGATTCCACCACCGCCTACGGCCCGGGCGAGCTGCGCATCGCTACCGACGCCTTCGAGGTCAGCGGCACCGACTGGATCTGGAAGGGACAGAACCGGGAAATCACCCTCAACCAAAACGTGAAAGTTAGCCTCTACGAAGGCATCGGAGATATTTTGAAATGACCGCACGACCCCTCACCGCCCTTCTCCTGCTGGCCTGCATCGTCTGTCCCTTGCAGGCTCAGACGCTCTCCACGCCGCAAAAGCCGGCCAAGCCCAAGGTGCAGACCGAGATCGAGTCGGTCCGCCTTCGCGTGCAGAACGACGGCGAAAAGGCCTACTTCCACTTCAGCGAGTCGGTGATCCTCACCGCCACCAACATGCTGCTGGAATGCGACAGCCTCGAAGTCTTCGCCATCCGAGAGGCGGAAAAAGCCGAAAACATCGGCAAGTTCGGAGCCATCCAAGAAATCATCGCCTCCGGCAACGTGCGCATCGTGCAGGAGGAGCGCACCGCCACTTGCGACAAGGCAATCGTGCAGCCCAACCAGGAGCGCATCGTGCTCACGGGAGCTCCCGCCACCGTGCAGCAAACTGGCGGCACCATCACCAGCGACGAGATCGTGCTCAACCGCGCCGATGGCCGCATCACCTTCGACGGCACCAAGAACCGCAAGATCCGACTGCTCGGTCCGGCTATCGGCGACTTGGGCTTCGAACAAAAAAATCCCGTTCCCACCCCGCAAACGCAAAACGGTGTTGAGCCGGGCCAGACAGACGGCACAACTGTCGATGAGGAAGAAACGCCAAGCCAGCAAAGCGAAGGCGACGCCTCCGCAGCCGATACCGCCGAAGCCGAATAATGTCCGAAAACGCCTCCTCGACAGCCGAAACTCCCGCCCAAGACGCCGCCAGTCCCGCTCAGGAAAAACGCATCGAAGCCCGCGGTCTGTTCAAGACCTACGGCAGCAAGTCCGTGGTCAAGGGCATCGATCTGGAAGTCCGCACTGGCGAAGTGGTGGGACTGCTCGGCCCGAACGGCGCCGGCAAGACCACGACCTTCTATATGATAGCAGGTCTGGTCGAAGCGACCAAAGGCCACGTGCTTCTCAACGGGCGCGACATCGCATTCCTCAAGATTCACCGTCGGGCCCGCCTGGGCATCGGCTACTTGGCCCAGGAACCGAGCGTTTTCAAAAAACTCACCGTCTGGCAAAACGTGCAGGCGGTGGCGGAAACCATCCCCTTCTCGCGCAAGGAGCGCAAGGAGGTCATCGAGCGACAGCTCAACGATCTCGGTCTGCTTTCGCTGTCCAAGCAAAAAGCCTACACCCTCAGCGGCGGCGAACGCCGTCGCCTGGAAATCGCTCGCTGCCTGGTGACCCGTCCAGACTTCCTCCTCATGGACGAGCCGTTCGCCGGCGTGGATCCCATCAACGTGGCGGAGGTTCAACGCATCGTGCTCGGGCTGAAGGATCGCGGCATCGGCATTCTGATCACCGACCACAACGTGCGGGACACCCTTTCCATCACCGATCGGGCCTACATCGTGAACAAGGGCGAGATCCTAGCCAGCGGCGACCGACATTTCCTCGTCAACGACCCGCAGAGCCGCAAGATCTACCTCGGCGAAAACTTCAACATGTAGCGCCGCCCTTCGCCTCCACCCGATCCTGTTCCCGCTCATCTCCTCTCCCATGCCCCTGCAAAAGCCCATCAAACGCATCGACGGAATCTCGGTTAAGAAGTTCGTCGACAACCACAAGGACCTGCTGAAACTGGAGGTCGTCGCCGGCGAGCGCGGGCTGCGACGCATTATCAAGGAGGGTAGCGTGAACCGCCCTTCCCTCGCACTGACCGGTTTCTACAAGTATTTCGCCAACAAGCGCCTGCAGATCATCGGGGCCGCCGAAATGACCTACCTGCGCAGCCTCGATCCGGAGGTGCAGAAGGAACGCATCAACGGCCTCATCAGCAAGGGCATCCCCTGCCTGATCATCGCTCGCAACTACAATCCGCTGCCCTCCATGCGCGAGCTGGCGGAAAAGCGCAGCCTGCCGATCCTGCGCACCTCGATGATCACCATGAATTTCATCAACGCCGCCACCTTGGCCATCGACGAGGAGTTCGCCCCGTCGACCACCGAGCACGGCACCATGATGGACATCAAAGGCATCGGCACCATGATCCGCGGCTCCAGCGGGGTGGGAAAAAGCGAATGCGCCCTAGCCCTCATCGAGCGCGGCCACTCCATCGTGGCTGACGACATGACCCGCATCAAGCTGGTGGACGAGCGCGAGCTGGTGGCCTCCGCCATGGAATTGAACCGCGGACACATGGAATGTCGCGGCATCGGCATCATCAACGTGGGCGAAATGTTCGGCGTGCGCTCCGTGCGGCTGGATAAGCGGGTGGATCTCGTGGTCTCGCTCATCGAAGCCGGACCCTCTTCCGAAGAGGACCGCACCGGTCTGGAACAAAACTACTACAGCATCCTCGGCATCGACGTGCCGCACATCGAACTCTACGTGCGTCCCGGCCGAGACATCGCTCGGCTGGTGGAAGTGGCCGCCATGGTGCAAGCCCTTAAGAAGCTCGGACACGACCCAGCCAAGGAATTCAACGATCGCCTCATCGCCTTCATGGCAGAGCAACGCTAGGCTCCCAGTTCCGCCAAACGGGGCGCAGCGAAATTAATTTTGCTAACGGAGCCATTACCCACGCCCGATCGCGCTTGATTTCACCCGAATCGGAAGGCCGAAATCGCCTAAATCCCTCTTCCCTCGGGGAGATTTCTGGAGGCGATCTCGATTTTAGAAAGCAACAAAAAGTTATCCTCAACCGGGTGTTAACAACTTGTCGAAAACTAGGGCTTGAGAAAGCTCAGCCACTTTACGTTACTGTGACACGAAAATTTAAACACCGCTTCTCTCAAAACAACCGCTCCCGTCTAAGCTCCTGATCTTAATCCCGCACGAACGCAGAAATCATAAGTCCATAAAAAAGAACGACTTAGGAAACAGATCGTTTTCCACCCCTCTCCTCCTGCCATTTGAACATTCCTCCGATGGTCGAGATCAGCATTTTCAGCGTTAGACACTCCAGCCGTTGCTCACGAAAAGCAAACATGTGAATAACCGGACTCCTCTAACCTAAACCATGCCACAGCTCACCGAGCAATCCCTTCTCTGGAACAGAGTAAAAGACGAACTCTGCCAAGCCTTGCCTAGCGACATCTTCCAAAGCTGGTTTTCCGATCTGGAATGCCTGAGCGCGGAAGGCGAATCAGTGGTGCTGGGGGTGCAGAACGCCTTCACCGCGTATTGGATCAGCGATAACTATTTGGATATCATCGCGAAATCGTTCCAAAGCTTTCTGGGTCATCCCGTTTCCGTTTCCATTCAGAACGTCGACACGCCTGCCAAGGAAGAGCCGGAACCCGCCACGACCGTCGAAGAGACTCCACGGGCTCGCGTCGAGCAGTCTTCCAGCCGCGGGCAGAGCCGCCGTTCCTCCAAGAATTCGGGCGACGCCAATCTCAACCCGCGCAACACCTTCGAGAACTTCGTGGTCGGCTCGAACTCCCAGTTGGCCCACGCCGCCTCCATCGCGGTGGCCCACGCTCCAGCTCGGGCTTACAATCCTCTTTTCCTCTACGGCGAAACCGGACTGGGCAAGACTCACCTGATGCACGCGGTCGGCCACCATATCCTGCAAAACCGTCCGGACGCCCGCGTGGTGTATCTCTCCTCGGAAAAGTTCACCAACGAGTTCATCTCCGCCATCCAGGAGAACACGCTGACCAAGTTCCGCCAGCGCTACCGCAATGTGGACGTGCTGCTGATCGACGACGTGCAGTTCCTCTCCGGCAAGGAGCGCATCCAGGAAGAGTTCTTCCACACCTTCAACGACCTCTTCGAGTCTCAGAAGCAGATTTTCCTCTCCAGCGACCGACCGGCCAACGAGATCGCCAAGCTGGAAAGCCGCCTGGTCTCCCGTTTCCAGTGGGGACTGGTGACCGACATCCAAGCCCCCGACTTCGAGACGCGCGTGGCCATCCTGCGCAAGAAGGCCCTGCAGCACAACTACGACATCAGCGACGAAGTGCTGCACTTCATCGCCAAGCACATCGCCAAGAACATTCGTCGCCTGGAAGGCGCCCTGATCAAGGTGTGCAGCTACTCCTCTCTGACCAACAAGACCCTGGACATCGCCACCTGCGAGCACCTGCTCAGCGACGTGCTGATGGAAGCGGCAAAGCAGCAGCTGAACATCGACACCATCCAGAAGAAGGTGGCGGAATACTTCGAGCTGCGCCACTCCGACATGCTTTCCCGTCGCCGCCCGGCTCACATCGCGGTGCCGCGCCAGATCGCCATGTACCTCAGCCGCGAGCTCACCAAGCACTCCCTGCAGGAAATCGGCGAAGCCTTCGGCGGTCGCGACCACGGCACGGTGATCCACGCTTGCAAGCAGGTCGACAACCTGGTCGATCAGGACGACTCGGTACGCCACAGCGTGGAGTACCTGAAGACCCAGCTTTCCAAGTAGTTTCCCATTCAGATACACTCTCGGCCCCTTCCCCGGGGCCGGACTTCCCTACAAACTTGATCCTCGAAGCGCCTCTGCCTCACCGCAGAGGCGTTTCCTTTGCATCCGCGCCATTTATCCGTTCCTTACGCAGCGAATGGCGCCAAAGCTCAGCCGAAGCGATTTTCCCCTTCCCCTCGCCATTTTTCACTATTCACTAAGCCCAAATCAACTTCCCCCCAGTATGGATCTCAACGACGAACAAAAGAGCCTCATTGCAACTCGACTCGCGGAAGGAGCCGGCATCGCCGACATCCAGCGCCTCGTGAACAACGATTTCGGAATCCACATGACCTACATGGAAGTGCGATTCCTGATCGACGATCTCGACCTGGAGCTCGCCAAGCCCAAAGCTCCCGAGCCCAAGGAAGGGGATGACGAGCATGCGGCATCCTCGGCCGAGCCGATCGACGCGGAGGCGGAACTGCTCGGCCAAGGCGTGCAAGTCGAGATCGACAAGGTGAAGCGCCCCGGCGCGGCACTCAGTGGCACGGTGGTTTTCAGCGATGGCGTGAAGTCTGCCTGGTTCGTCGATCCCTACGGACGTCTCGGGCTCGATCCCGATCAGGAAGGCTACCAGCCCAGCGAGGAGGACATCCAAGCCTTCCAGACAGAGCTGCAAAACCAGATGCAAGGGCCCGCCGGCCCAGGAGGCCTCTAGCCTTCCACCAGAGCGCGAGCTAACCCTCGCCCGACCAACGGGCGTACCGGCTAGAACTCAGTCCCAGCGAACCAACGGTTCGGCGGAGGCGAAACGCCCTTCCTTGCCCTCGGGTTTGCGATCTACTGGCGTTTCGCTGCCCAAGCCACCGCGTCTACCGATCGGAAGACTGCTAGGCCCGCCGTTGGCAGCTCTCCCATAGATCATGGCCTCCAACCGTGTCACCAGCACCCGGGTAGCCTCCGCTTGCTCGTTTAGCAATCCGGACGAGCTCGCCAGATCCTGAGAGCTTGTCGCCGCCCGCTGAGCCACTCCGTCGATCCGCTGCATGGCCTCGCTGATCTGCTGGATGCCTTCGTTCTGCTGAGCGGTGGCGTCGTTGATTTCATCAATGGTGTTTTTGAGATGCTCCATCTCTTCGTCGATCGAGCGCAGTCGCGACACGAAAGCGCTCACCGAGGCGACGCCAGCTTCGCTCTTGGAAATCGAATCGGAGATCTGCTCGGCTGACTCTCGCGCCGCTTTGGCGCTCTTCTGGGCCAGCGAACGCACCTCGTCGGCCACCACTGCGAAACCGGAGCCCGCCGCTCCCGCCCGGGCCGCTTCCACCGCGGCGTTCAAGGCGAGGATGTTCGTTTGAAACGCGATCTCGTCGATCGTCTTGATGATGCCGGAGATGCTCTGGCTGGACGCATGGATCGCCTCGATAGAGGTCTCCATTTCCCCCGCCGCCTGCGCTCCCTCCTTCACCTTCTCGCTGGCCCGCCGCACGTTGCTCAGCGCGTTGGTCGTCTTTTCAGCATTTCCTTCCGTCATCCCGGAAAGCTGCTCCAGCGTGGCGCTCGTTTCCTCGATCGAAGACACCTGCTGGTGCACGCCGTCCGCCAAGGCCCGGCCGCTTTTGGAAAAGTCCCGCGACAAGGCGTCGCTGTCATCGCTCGCTTTGGCGATCGCCCTAAAGTTGGCCACCATCGGACCGACCACCGTGCGCTTGGTGACCAAATAGATCACGAACACCAGCAAGCCCACCACCGGTACGATGAGCAGCAGACTGCCGCCTATTCCCTCTCCCAGCGCCGTGGTGGCCGCGGCTCGAAGCTCCTTTTTGTCGGCCTTCAAGATGAAAGCGCCGTGCATTTCCCCTTCCTTCCAGCCTTCCATGTCAAATCCCAGGATATCCTTGCCGTCGCCGGTAGGGCTGTGGGCCGGATCGCCGTGACACTTCAGGCAGTCGCCGGAGAGCACGATCGGGCGGGCGTAGACCAGCTGGTCGTTCGCTTTGTCGTCGAGAAAATACTCCTTCAGTTCGCCCGACTCGAGCGCCTTTAGAATCTTCTCCTCAGCCGGGGTCGGATTGTTCTCCTCGTTGCGGGCCTCCCTCTTGGCGATGCGAAAGTCGTAGCCGTACTCCTTTGAGATCTTGTCGATCGATTCCCACGCCGCAACCACCGGAATCGTCTTGTAGATCGTAGCGTCTCGGTAGCTCTCAACCTCGTCCAACTCATTGATCAACGCCTCGAAATCGAACGCGTTGGCCTCGAGCAGCTTCGTACCGTTTTCCCGAACGGTCTCCGCCTGGATCAAGGTCGAACGCATCGCTTCCCGGGTGCGGTTGACCTGCACGTCGTTGATGACCCGCTTTTGCACAAAGAGGGATAAAACGGTAGCCAGCGCTGCGCTGACTGAGACAAACAGTACGAGTTTGGTGATAAGCTTCATGGTGTGGATCGCTCAATCGGCACAAGCGAAGCCCGAAGCATCGTCTCCAATTCGTGAAACACACAGCGTAAATCGAAGGATCCCTGCGATTCGCTATCCTTTTACCCACTGGATTGATTCAGCTGGTATGCGCTCTACCGTACTTACATAAGGCGCCTGTGGAGCGGCGCTTACCGAGCTGCCAAATCCACGCAGCTCCGGAAGGCGCAACTGCTAGAAATGAGCGAAACCGAAAAATCCAGACCGCGCCGGGCCGTTCATCGGCGAACCATGCGCCTACGAGGTCTTTCTCCTCGAGCTGGCATGTAAAACCGCCACTGCCGCTCGTTTCGATCGGGCGGCCAAAGTCCTAACCGTTTTTCCAAAGCTCCTCATTGGCTCCGATCCGAGCCAAGCGGGAGTTCGAAAGGGATGGCCGAGCGCCGCCCCTCGGAAGGCGTTCGTATTCGACGCTCGATGCAGCCCCTTCGCTTCGACGGATTTCGCCACCAAAAACCAGCTCTTCCAAAGTGGAGATAAGCAGGCGCGTCTGGCGAGCTTGCTCGGTCAGACTGGAGGCGGAGTCTGCCAACTCCTCGGAACTGGCGGCGCTTTCCTGGGAAACCGTTTCCATGCTGCGCATGGCGGCGTTGATCTGCTCGACGCCCACGCTCTGCTGAGCTGCTGATTCGGTGATCTCGTCGATCGAGGTCTCCACCTCAGCCATCTCGGATTCGATTTGTCTCAAGTAGGCGACCACATCGGTGGTGACCTGCACGCCAGCTTCGCTCTTGGATAGCGAGTCTTGGATCAAACCTTCCGAGGTCTTGGCAGCTTCGGCGCAACGCATGGCCAGTCCTCGGACCTCGTCCGCCACCACCGCGAACCCTGCCCCCGCTTCGCCCGCCCGGGCAGCCTCCACTGCGGCGTTGAGAGCGAGCAAATTGGTCTGAAAGGCGATTTCCTCGATGGTCTTGTTGATCACGCCGATTCGTTGACTGGACTCGTTGATGGCATTGATGGCGCCCTGCATTTCGGAGATCCTCCCTGAGCCAGCTCGAACCGCGTCGCCCGTTTTCGAGACAGCCTTCTGGACCGCGCTCGCCCGATCGGAGCTGGCCCGACTCATCGATGAAATCTCTTCCAAGGTCGCCCCGGTCTCTTCGATCGACGCCACTTGCTGGTTCACCCCATCGGACAGGCTGGCGCTGGTGGCATGAATGCCACGGGCCGACTGGAGGTTTCGTTCCGCGGTGCCCGAAACGCGTTTCAGATAGCGACGCATCGGACCGAAGACGGACTTTCGTAGTATGAAAGCGAATACGGCTACCAAAGCGATCACCGGCGGGATGGTCCACATCGCGGTTCGACCCGCGCCTCCCAAAAAGGCGGCGGTGCCCATGGCCCGCAGATTCTTCTTGTCCGCCTTGAGGATAAACGCCCCATGCATCTCCCCTTCCTGCCAGCCTTCCATAGCGAAGCCCAGCACATCCAGACCATCGCCAGTGGGACTGCGGTCCGGATCGCCATGACAGTAGAGACAATCCCTAGTCAGCCGAATCGGGCGAGCGTAGACCAGCTGGTCCGCTTCCTTGTCATCGAAGAAATACTCGTCCGCATCGTTGCGCTTCAGATAGTCGAGCACCGTCAACTCTCGGGCAGTCGGCTCGTTGTCCGGATTGCGAGCGTCCGTTTTAGAGATGCGAAAGCTGTATCCAAATTCCTCCGCCACCTTCTCGATGGACTGCCAGGACGCTACCACCGGGATTGAACTGTAGAACGCGGTCTCCCGAACGTCCTTCGCCGTCTCGAGCTCTCGCTGCAAGCTCTCGTAGTCGTAAGCGTTTCGAGATACCAGCCGCGAGGCGTTGGCCCTCACCGTCTCCGCTTGAATCAAGGTGGACCGCATCGCGTCGCGGGTGCGATCGACTTCGACGTCGTCGATCACCAGCTTCTGCACGAAAACGCCAATCAGCATGGCGAGGATCGAGGCCGTGGAAAGGTAGAGGATAAGTTTGCGCTGCAACTTCATCGGTCGGTAGGAGGTGTGGAAATCGCTCGAGAGGAACGCCTTAATATCGTCCCACAGGCGATTTTTCTTAAATCCATACCTTTTATTCTTTGTTAGCAACTCACCTGGGCGAAACAGCGCTTTCGGCGAGCAGCTAAGCAAAGTCTGCGCTATTGGCTCATTTCGAGCAAGGTCGCCTCGTCGATCACCTTCACCCCCAGCGACTCCGCTTTGGTCAACTTGGAGCCGGCCGCCTCCCCTGCCACCAGGAAATCGGTCTTCTTGCTGACGCTCCCAGAAACCTTGCCGCCCTTCGATTCGATCAAAGCCTTGGCCTCGTCCCGCTTCATGGTTGGCAAGGTTCCGGTGATGACGAAGGTCTTGCCCGCCAGCACCGCCTCGCCCTCCTTCGGACGCTCGGGCGCCTTCGGGTTCATGCCGGCTTCGAAAAGAGCGTCGATGATCGCGCGGTTTCGCTCGTCCTGGAAATAGGCGACGATGCCACTAGCGGTCTTTTCACCGATGCCATCGAGCTCGACGAGCTTTTCCAGGCTGGCCTCGCCCAGCTCGCGAACTCCGCCAAACGCCTTGGCCAGATCCTTGGCGGCCGCGGCCCCGACTTGAGGAATGCCCAAGCCGTGCAGCAGGCGCCAGAGCTCCACCCGCTTGCTCGCTTCGATCGCCGCCAGCAGATTGCGGGCGGATTTCTCGGCGAATTTGTCCAGCGAGACGACTTGCTCGTAATCCAAGCGATAGATGTCAGAGATATTGGATACCGAACCACGACTGACCAACTGCTCCACCACGGCCACTCCCAAGCCTTCGATATCCATGCATTGGCGCGAGGCGAAATGCTCCAACCGGCCGCGCACCTGATCCGGGCATTCGATATTCACGCAGCGCACCGCGACTTCGCCTTCCAGCTGAGTGACCTCCGTGCCGCAGGAAGGACAGGTTTCAGGAAAAACGAAGGCCTCGCTATCCGCCGGGCGCTTTTCCGTCAGCACCCGCACCACCGCAGGTATGATTTCTCCCGCCTTCTCGATCACCACGAAATCGCCCGCGCGCACGTCCTTGCGAGCCATCTCCTCTCGGTTGTGCAAGGTCGCGCGCGAGACGGTGGTGCCAGCGAGCTGCACCGGCTCCAGCTCTGCCACCGGGGTCAGCACGCCGGTGCGTCCCACTTGGATGGTGATGGCGTTGAGCTTGGTTTCGGCCTGCTCGGCGGCGAATTTGAACGCGATAGCCCAGCGAGGAGCCTTCGAAGTCGCTCCCAGAACATCCTGCTGATCGAAGGAATCGAGTTTGATCACCGCCCCGTCGGTCGGATATTCGAAGCCATTGCGCAGCGTATCCAGTTTTTCGATAGCCTGCCACGCCTCTTCGGGACCAGTGGCTTCCCAAAAGGCTTCCACGACCGGCAGTCCCCAATCTCCGAGTCGGCGATGGTATTCGCTTTGCGACGACACCACGCTCGGCTGGCAATAGCCGAGACCGTAGAGCACGATGTCGAGCTGGCGTTTGCCCACTTCCACTCGATCCAGCATCTTGATGGTGCCGGCGGCAAGATTTCGCGGATTCTTAAACAGCTCCAGCCCGGCTTCGCTGCGCAAGGCGTTGACGCGTTCGAACTCCTCGTTGCGCATGTAGATTTCGCCGCGGATCTCGATGATCTCCGGAATGGAGTCGCCTTTCAGACGCTTGGGTATGGCTTTGATCAGGCGAGCGTTTTCCGTCACATCGTCGCCTTCGATACCGTTGCCGCGCGTCACGGCCCGCACGAAGGCCCCGTTTTCGTAGGTCAAGCTCACCGCTACCCCGTCGATCTTCGGCTCCACGGTGAAGCGAGCGCCATCGACCTCCAAGCCCTTCTCCACCCGGGCCACGAAGGCGAAGAACTCGTCCTGCGAATAGGTGTTGTCCAAGCTCTGCATGGGCAGGTGATGCTGATAGGAGGCAAAGCCTTCCACCCGGTCGTCACCCACGCGAACGGTCGGCGAATCGATCAGCGACAGTTCCGGATGGACCGCTTCCAACTCAGCGAGCTCCGCCTTCAAGCGATCGTATTCGCGGTCCTCGATCTCCGGTTGAGCGTCTCGATAGTAGAGTTCGTCGTGACGCTTCAGTTCGCGCCGCAGTTCGGTGATTCGTTTCAGATCGCTAGCCTTGCTCATTTTGGGTGGAGGGATTTTTGGCGGAAGAGGCGGTTCTAGAGCCCCAGATGGGAAACTCAAGCAGACGCCGATACCAAGCCCAATTTCGGTAGAGGTAGATGGCCAGCAAGGCTCCGCTCAGATCGGCGATCCAGTCAAGCGGGTCGAAGGAACGGGCCGGGTTGAAAAACTGCAGCGACTCGTCGAGCGCTCCGTAGCTCACGGCCCCGATCAACGCCCACAGCACGCGTCGGTTCGACAGGAACGGTTGGCGCAGCCGCCGAAACAGCAGCGTGCCGAGAAGACCGAATACGCAGAAGTGAGCGATCTTGTCGAAACCCACCACATTTGGAGCCGCAGGGGCCACGGGAGAAAGAAAGGAGGCTGCCACCAAGGTGGCAGTCAAAGCGATGGGGGGCCAAGCGAGGCGCCCTTGGCTGGTGTTGGTGTCCGGTCCGCGTGGTTCTGACATAGAAGGTGGTTTTTCAAGCACGAAAAAGCCGCCTCTCGCGGGGTTTCTCCAGCAAATAAAACCGTGCAGAGACCCGCGACGGCCGATCGATTCGATCACCAGCCCAACCGCCTAAAAAAAATCTGATCGTCACATTGAGGCTCCACCGCCTTGCCATCAGAAATCCGGATGGCCACTCTTCCTGCCGAAGCGAACTGGAAAACGCGGCGGATCGAACCCACGCGAAGTCGCTCGTCCCGAGTCAGAAACTCCCCCTCCTTGGCGACGAACGCTTTGCCCGCTCTCCCCTTCCTCATCCACTCAAATCCCCAAGCATTGTATCATGAGTTCCAATACAAAGAAGTACGAAGACTTCCTAAACAACATCAGCGGAAACATCCTGCTCGGCTGCGACGGTTTCGTTGACGAGGTGTACCAAATCGTCGATGTCAGGCAGAGCCTGAGCGAATTCACTCCGATGGACAACCTGCGCGAGTTCGGAGAGCTGATCGTCAAGCGGGCCGACGGTGGCGTCGGGCTTGAGATCGTGCCGAAACGGCGCTGCTCCGGCGGCTTCACGCCCAACACCGGTCGAGTCGCAGCCTTTCTCGGCCTCAAGCCGACCCTGGCCGGCCTCTACGGCAGCCAGTCCATAGACCCGGCTTTCGAAGAGTTCGTGGACAACTGCAACTTGCTCTCCCTTGGCGACCCCGCCTTGACGCTGGTCTTCGAGTTTTCCGACGGAAAGATCCTGATGAGCGCCCTCAAATCGGTCGCCAACCTGACCTGGAACGAGTTCGTGGCCTTCTTCGGCGACGAGGTGATGAAGAAGCTGTTCGCCGAGGTCGACATCCTCGGCCTCGGGTACTGGTCCCTCACTCCGGACTTCGACAATTTCCTCAAGGGCTTCGTCTCCCAATACGAAAACGGCAAGCCGCCACGCCGCATGTTCTTCGACTTCGCCGACATCAAAAAGAAGTCCAACGAGTCGTTCATGGAAAGCCTGGCTCTGATCAAGCAGTTCAACCAGACCATCCCCATGACCATGAGCCTCAACGAGCACGAGGGAGCGGAGCTGTTCTCTCGCTTCGGCATCACGGTCGGAGAGGAGCCCGCGAAAGTCGCTTCCGCCCTCACCACCCTGCGACAGGAAATCGGCATCGACGAGCTGGTGATCCACACCCCAGACTACGCTGCCGCGTCCTGCGCCGCCGATGGCGAAGGCTTCGCCCTGCAGGAGCATCAGAAAAACGTGATCCGCACCGCCGGGGCCGGAGACACCTTCAATGGCGGCTACCTCTGCGCCTCGCTTGGAGAGCTCAGCGTGAAGGAGCGCCTGGTCATCGCCAACGCTGCCACCGCATTCTTCGTCACCCACGCCACCGCTCCCACCAAGGAGGAGATGCTCGCTCAGATCGAACGCGCCTCCGACAAGTAGTTTCCCAAACTCAGGGCCCATCGCGGGCCCTCTCTTCCACCCCAGCCCCTTGCGCAATCACGATGACCTTCACCCAATCCCTCCTCCATCCCGAAAACGTGGACCCAATGCCTCGCTTGCGGTTCGACTCAACCAGCCTCACCGTGGGCCTAAAACACGCCTGGTCCGTGCAAACGCGCACCCTGCGCGGCGGCAAGCAGGAGGGCGTGGACATCGTGGAAATCGACAACGGGCGCCTCTCCTTCACCGTGCTGCTTACCCGCGGCATGGGCATCTGGAAAGGGAAGCTCGGCGACATCGAGCTCGGCTGGGATTCTCCGGTGAAAGACCCCGTGCACCCCGCGTACATCCAATCCATGGAAAACGGAGGCCTCGGCTGGCTCAAGGGCTTCAACGAGTGGATCGTGCGCTGCGGCCTCAGCAGCATGGGCGCCCCAGGGCTCGACTCCATGGTCGACAACAACGGCAACGCCATGCAGACCAACCTACCGCTGCACGGCAATATCGCCAACACCCCCGCCAGAATCGCCTCCCTGGAGATCGGCGAGGACGAGATCATCCTGCGCGGCGAGGCGGACGAAACCATGATGTTCGGCCCAGCTCTCCGCCTACGGACCGAAATCCGCACCCGCTTCGGCTCCTCATCCCTGAGCATCGACGACACCGTGACCAACCTGGGCGACAACCCAACCGAGCACCAGCTGCTCTACCACGTGAACTACGGAGCGCCGCTTCTGGAAAAAGGCTCCCGTTTCATGGCCCCCTTCAAGCAAGCCGCCCCTCGAGATCCCCGGGCCGCGGAAGGCATCGAGCGCTACGACCGCTTCGACGCACCCCAACCGGGCTTCGTGGAGCAGGCCTACTTCTTCGAGCTCGCCGCCAAGCGCGGCAACCGCGATACCCTCGCCATGCTGCGAAACGCCCAGGGCGACAAAGCCTCGCTGCTGCGCTTCTCCCTCAAGGACTTTCCTTGCTTCACCCTCTGGAAGAACACCGCCGGACAGGCGGACGGCTACGTCACCGGTCTGGAGCCTGCCACCAGCTACCCGAATCCTCGAAACTTCGAGCGAAGCAAAGGGCGCGTGCTCACGCTCGCCGGAGGAGAGTCGCGCCAGACAAGCCTCGTGGTGGAGGTCCTAGATAGCAAAAAAGCGGTCAAAGCCGCCGAGGCGGAAATCAACGCCCTGCAGAAAGCCGCCAAAGCGAAGATCCACTCGCAAGCGATCGCCCGCTTTTCGAACATCTAGATCCGACCTCGACGAGCCCAGCCAGCAGCCCTCAAGGCACGCCGCCCAGTCCTCAAGGTAGGGCGTGACCGCCGGGCACGCCGCCCAGTCCCAAGCACGCCGCCCAGTCCCAAGCACGCCGCCCAGTCCCAAGCACGCCACCCACGCCCCCTTGCCGAAGACCCAACGGCGCAGCTGGGCAAAAAACCGCTGGGAGCGGCTGGAGGTTCCCGGTCTGGTCGCATCTGCCATCGTTTGCATCCGCCTGATATCCGGGCACAAAAAAAGCCGCCGAAACGGCAGCGATTTTAGAATCGAAATGGTCGGGCTAGCGGGATTTGAACCCACGACCTCTTGTCCCCCAGACAAGCGCGCTACCAGGCTGCGCCATAGCCCGAAAATCGGAAAGGCGACACTGTGCGCAGTCGCCTCGCGAAGATCAATGAAAAGTTCAGCGAAAAATCGCTAGCAGATCAAGTCGTCGAAATCCGCGAAATCCGCCTTGAATCCTCCTGGCACGCCTTTGCAGATAACCGATACCGCGTCGTGCGAATGCAGCGACTCCAGGTGCGAGCAGGCCACCTGGAAATCCGCGATGCGCGCATCGCTAGCCAGCTGCTCGTAAACCAGACGCGCCGCGTCCTCCACAAACTTGATGTAGGCGCCGTTGAGCTCCGCGAAGGCTTGCTCGTCCTCACGCTTCACCATGACCTGGGTTTCCGTTTTCAAAGCTCGAGCGCAGTGCTCCTGCAAGTCCTCGATGGTCAAGGTTTCACCCTCGGCCAGCTTCACGAACACGCGGGCCTTGCTGCGCTGGCTGTGCGGAATGGAGTACGCCTCCCGTACATCGCGAGCGTGCTCCGCCAGCTCCGCAGAGCACGGGCAGGCCGACGAGTAGACGAAGTCGAAATGGATCAGACGCTCGAAAACGCCGGCCTTGTTGAGACGTCCTTCGAACGCGCACTTGTAGTATTGATAGCCTTCCAATCCGCTGCGCAGGCTGGGCTGCATGATCGGGTAGTTGAAGCGGATGATGATGCGGGCGTCGAAGCTCTCCACCTTCTCGCGAAACAAGTCCAAAACCTGGCGCACGGATTCCACCGTGAAGGTCTGGTCCTTGAGCTCGTAGAAGGAGCGCATGATGCGCGACATGTTGATGCCCTTAAGATTCGCCTCCAAGGAGACGGTGCCTGAAATGCTCGCTTCCAAGGTCAGCGTTTCGCCGCCGCGAGTCAGGATGCGGAGCGGCAGCTTGAAGTTGGAAACCCCGACCTGCTGGATGGGCACCGCGGCTCCCTGCTCCGATTCAACCGCTTCCATGATATCCGGCATGGATTCGCGATAGGCCTCGCTGGGCTTGAATTCGGCGTCGTACGTGCGCGCCACCGGAGCCGCTTCCGCAGGATCGGTCTTGTGCAGGTACATCTTGGATTTGTTTTTGATGGCCATCTGAAAAACAGTCGTGGTTCCCCGTCATAGACGAAGACCCCCTTGCCGCTCCGGCAAAAAATCAAGCTGCCACTAGAGGTCTGAGACCGCAAAACGCAAGAAAACAAGTCCCGACTGCAGGGTTTGCCTCCTCGAAGCTGCAAGCGAAGAGTCTCAGGAGAGCATTCTTAGAGAATTCCCTTCTCTCCATTTGCTTTTAACCATCAGAAGCCGAGGGTCGGTCGGAATGCCGAAATCCTGATTGAGGATCCGAGACACGAGCAGCTCCACCGTCCATGAGCCGATAAGACGCTGATTTTGCTCCATACCCGAGAAGCCTGAATCCCCAAGCAACTGTGTAACCACCGCGGCCCCAACGTCTTCCGGGACCCTTAATCCCCCCGCATCGAGAGCCTCCCGAAGCTTTTCCAGTTCGTGATACAAATGCACGAAGACAATCACATCTGGGCGATGGTTTCGATACCAGGAAAGGAGGCGATCCGTCCTCACCTCGTCGATGCGCAAAATAGGCATGAGCGAGGCGACCCCAAACTTGTGCTCGCACCAGCCGAGATAGGCGCTCGGATAGGCGAAGGCGCTGCGGTCCTCCTCGTAGCGTCCGAGAACCAAGCCCGGCCTGCGATAGCCCATCTCAAACAGTCGATCCAAGGTCTCATAGAGGTCCTTGTAGAAGTTGCTCGTCACACGATGAAGCGGCGTCTTGATGCTTAGTCCTTGAGTGACAATGGCATAATGATCGAGCTCCGAGGGGAATTCCTGATCGACCTCCGGGCTGCCGAAACAAAGCAGCCCTTGGATCCCTCGGGTATCCAATACCGAGCGAAAGCGAGCGGGCGACATGCCCGGAGCCTTCAAGCCCAAGGACTCCAGCCGATAGCCCAGGCTTTCCGCTCGCTCCTTCATCGCCTCGTAAATCAGTGACAAATGCCGCGAGCCCTCCCATGGACGCAGCGTTTCGTAAAACGAGACAACCCCGAAGCAAGCCTCGCTAGGACGGGTGCCGTTGAGCCTGAGGTGACTCATCAGCTCGTTAAGCTTCGCGTTTGGCCGGTAGCCAATACGGTCGGCCTCTTTCATGACCTTTTCCCGCGTGGCCGCGGAAATCTTGGGGCAGCTTCGGAGAGCCAAAGAGACAGTGGATGGAGAGAGATCAAGCCGAGCAGCGATCTTACGTACGCTCATATCGTAAGGGTATATTTGGGGTAGTGCGACAAAAGCCTTCGAATGCAGCCACCCAAGTCAACGTCTAACTGAGCCGGACCAGCAACAGGTCAAATACCCCTACCACTCAACCCGGCTGATACCATTATACATATAAACATTAACACCTATTACTTTGGTTATATTTTCTTTAGACTCGTCCCTAAATCAACGAGTCAACGTGTAGTAAATAGCCCGTTGTAACCGTTCCGTGGGCACTGCTTCAATCCTACCCGCACTATACCCCGAGTCATATTTGAGAAATCAATTAGACACCCTGTACCTCACTCGCTGCCACAACCGCCAACCCTGACTGAAATGGCGTCAATTTCGCGCCCCACCTATGCCCCAACCATGCGCTTGGGCGGATATCGCTATCTGATCTATCGAAATTCATCTAACAGCAACCCCGGTTCGCCTAGCGAAACATCCCTATTTCCCAGCGGCTTGAATCTTCACGTTCGCTGGTCCGCAGCGGAAGCTCGCTTTCGCTTTTTCGCCTCGAACTCCCCGAGAGACAAGAGGCTGCTTCAACCAACCCATACCTACCACACCTATAACTACATCTATGCAAAAAATGAACATAGACCCGAAACGATCGCCCGGCAGGTCGGCCCTCTACACGGCCCTCACGCTCGGCGTTCTGGGCTGGGCGCCCTTAGCCCTATCCCAAGTCGACAGCGACGAGAGCGAAGACGAGATCTTCGAACTCAGTCCTTTCGAAGTCACCGGAGATCAAGACCAAGGCTACCGGGCTACCTCGACCTTGGCCGGAACCCGCATCCGCACCGACCTAAAGGACGTCGGAACCGCCATATCCGTCTACACGGAACAGTTCCTCGATGACATCGGAGCGACGGACAACAACAGTCTCCTGCAGTATACCACCAACGCTGAGGCGGGCGGCACGCAAGGAACCTACTTAGGCTACGACGGTGGAGCCACCGTCAACGAAGGATCGGCCTTGGTCTCCCCGCAGACCAACAACCGTATTCGCGGCCTGGCCAGCGCCGACAATACGCGCGACTACGCGGTGACGGATATCCCGTGGGATTCCTACAACACGCAGCGCATCGACGTGCTTCGCGGGGCCAACTCCTTCCTGTTTGGTCTCGGCAGCCCGGCCGGTATCGTAAACGCCACCATGGCGGGAGCGTCCTTCGACAACGAAGGAGAGATCGGACTGCGTTTCGGATCCTACGGCAGCGCACGAGCAAACTTCTCGCTCAACAAGACCATCATCGAAGACACGCTAGCCGTGCGTTTCGCCGCGCTGATGGACCATCAGCAGTTCCGCCAAGAACAGGCGTTTGAAGACGATGAACGCGGCTACATAGCGATTCGCTACGAACCCAAGCTATTCGGCGACGACGCCAGCACCGCTCTGAACTTCAAATACGAAGACGGAAACATCGACGCTAACCGCCCCCGTAACGTGAGCCCCATGGACGGTCTCACCCCTTGGTGGAATCCGGCGGAAGTCGACCCGGTCAACAACCCCTTTGGAGGTCTCGGCCAGCTAACGGTTGAAAATCCATTTGAAGCCGCGGCGGGCGTTGGCAATTCCAGCTCCGACGAGTACAACGCATGGGTCGGCGGGGCCGCCAACCAGCAGCAGCCGTTCTGGCTCATCGATGGCGCCAGCGGCCAAGTCTATGGCGCTCGAGCCGGCATCATCAACAACGGCGCCCGCAACGACGACGGTTCAGTTCGCGGAGCGGCGGAAGGCATCGTCGGACGACGTCAAACCCAGCCCTTCATCGCTACCCGCATGATCAACGAGCTGGCTAGCGACCTCGGACTGCCACGCGCCGATTCCGGTCTCTACAAGGCCCAGTCCCTCACCGATCCCACCGTCTTCAACTTCTACGACCAGCTGATCGACGGAAACACCAAATGGGAAAAGAACGAGTGGGACGCGGTCAACTTCGACCTACAACAGTCGTTCTTCAACAACAAGTTGGCATTCCAGATCGTCTACGACAAGCAGGACTACATGCGCTCCAACGAGAACCTTCTCGGCTGGCAGCCTACCCTGCGCATCGATGTGCTGGAAAACTGGGACGACTTCAGCGTCAATCCTAATGTCGGACGCGCCTACGTGCAGACAAGCATGGGCGGCAGCGGCAGCAGCGTTCGCACCGAGCGCGAATACAAGCGTGGCTCCGTCTTCGCCGAGCTGGACGCTTCCGACTTCATGGACTCGGACAGCTTCATCACTCGCCTCCTGGGCAAGCACCGGTTCAACGGCGTAGTGAGTGAACAAGGCTACGCCACGGAAGATAAAGGCTGGAACCGCGTCGCCGCTGGCGTGGACTGGTATGACTACTGGACCGGCGCGAACGGTTTGGAGTACCCGATCACGGAACGTCCACCGCAGGGGATCATCTATCTCGGCGACTCCCTCATCGGCGCCAGCTCGGCCTCCGGAATCAACCTGCCAGCGGTAGGCGCTGCCGACGTGCAGATTGCAGGAAACTCAGTGACCGTCTTCGATTCCAGCTGGAACGCTCCCAGCTCAGTCGCGTTCGACGCTCCTTGGACCATTCCAGCCAACATCGCCGGAGCCTACGACTTCGGAGAAGACGATGAAGGAAATCCTGTGCAACCGCTGCAAAATTCCAACCCGGCCAACTACCGTGGCTGGATCGATCGTCCAGTCGACCTGCTTTACTACACCGGAGCTGAGGACGACTACCTGCTCGCTCGCCGCGAGAAGAAAAATAGCGATGTGGAATCAGCTGCGATGAACATCCAGTCCTTCTGGTGGGACGGAGCTCTCATCACCACCCTTGGTTGGCGTGAAGACGAAGTCACTAGCGGTCGCACCGCATACGGCAAGGATACTACTGACCGCTACCGCGTGGTGGTTCCGCAAAAGGATGACGATCTCAGCGAAAAGTCTACATCGCGCAGCCGTGGAGCCGTCCTTCACGTAAACCAACTCTTCGGCCAGAACGACCCGATTCCGTTCAACGTCAGCCTCTCCTACAACGAAGGCAGCAACTTCCAGCCGACCGCTGTTCGGCGCGACCTCTATGGACGTCAGATAGCGAATCCTTCGGGCGAGACCGAGGACATCGGTATCTCGCTCTCCACCAAGGATGGCAAGTACACCTTCCGCGCCCTCAAGTACGAATCCCTGATCTACGGAAATAGCGCATCGCTACCTACCGGAAACATTGGAGGCTTCATCGCGAATGGTCTGAGCTGGCGCAACGTGTTCCTGTACGAACTCGGTGCCTACGCCTGGTCGGATCGCGGTCAGGTCAGCTATCGCAATCAGGCCTCTACCGCCTTCCCAGCTGATGCCACCATCGATCAGCCATGGTACATCGAAGAAGGCTCGGAACTCGAGTCCCAGGTCGAAGACATGATCGTCTCGGAATGGAATGCCATCCAAGGCTGGCTCGACGAGCGCGGTTTCTTCGAAGCGTGGAAGATGAACGTGGTCCCCATGGAAAACCTTCCTCCGGACCGCTCCACCTACGAGGCCTCGCTTGACGACTCGACTCCTCCAAACCCAGCGCCTCAGTGGGTACCGCCAGCCGGTACCGTCTCCGCCTACGGGTTTTCTACTCCGGACAACTTCGCAGTCACCTCCGACGTGCTTTCGGAAGGCTACGAGTTCGAATTCATCGCCAACCCGACCGAAAACTGGCGCATCGCCTTCAATGCCTCCAAAACCGAGGCATCCAACAGCAACGTTGGCGGCGAGCTTATCCAGGAATTCGTGGACTACATGGACACTGCCGTCCTCAACACCGCTGCTGGTAACACTCCTCGCTGGGGTAACTGGGGTGGTGGCCGCATACAGAACATCTATTCGAACTTCCGTTCCGAGTACGTTCTGCTCAAGCTGCAGGAAGGCACTGCCGTTCCGGAACTCCGCAAATGGCGCTACAATGTCGTGACCAACTACTCCTTCAGCGACGGCAAGTTCAAGGGACTCTCCCTCGGCGGTAGCTACCGTTGGCAGGACAAAGTGGCCATCTCCTATCCGCTACAAGGCGATACGCCTGCAGAATACACCTTCGATCTGAACAACCCGATCTTCGCTCCTTCGGAGGACGGCATCGACCTCTGGGCGAGCTACGAACGGGAACTCACCGATCGAATCGATTGGCGTATCCAGCTCAATGTTCGAAACGTCGGTAAGGGTGACGAATTGATTCCCGTTTCCTACAACCCGAACGGCTCGATCGCCGGTCTGCGCGTCGGGCCAACTCAGGAATGGTTTATCACCAACACCTTTAGTTTTTAGGCTGACATGCGGTAGCCTATTCTCCCTAGCTCCTCGCCCCAATGGCGGGGAGCTTTTTTCTGCTTTGGAAAACAAGATCCAAGCAATCAAAGCGTCTCAACGTTCGCCCACAACCCCCTGTCCACCCCATCCCGTTTTTGCTATTCACAGCAAAAACCAACCCCTGCTCGTCATGAGAGCTAAGCTCCTTCCCTTCATTCTACTCGCTAGTATCAGCACCCTGATCCTATCAGGCTGTTCCACCACCCAAAGCTCGGCCCTTTCCGAAGTGCCAACCATCGACCTACACAAAGGAAGTCCCGTCGCGGATCTCATCGAACTCTGGGGCGAGCCCGACAGCATCGAACCCCTCGAACGGGCCCCTGAAGTCTCCGTCTGGACTTACAAAAAGCAGCGCTCCGTCACCGAACTCATCGGAGCGGAGTCCGTGGAGATCCCCTACATCCACCCCATCACCGGGGAAGAAATGACCCTCGAAGAGCCAGTCTTCAAACCACAAACCACCACCAGCACCCAGATCATCAAAGTCTTTGTGGTGGATGAGAAAATTCTGGCCTGGCGTGTGGACAGCGACAGCGAGCAACGCATGATCGAGTAGCGAGCACTCCAGACCTCGCCTTTCCTATAAAGCACTGAAACGATCACTCGTTCACCACGATGTATCCAGAATCCGGATCAACATCGACCCTCGCCCTCTCCCCAGAGCTCCAAAGCACGGTTAGCTCCCCAGCAATTCCTTCGGGCAAAGCAAAGAACGCGGAGGCGGTCGATTGACTGGACATTCCACCACCGCATCGAATCTCACGCATCTGAGTCGGCGCACTTTGCGAAGTTAGAATCAATCGAGCACCGATTCCGCTAGGATTGCCCGCCTTTCCTTCCAAACGCACAGCCACCCGTATCATGTTCTTGGATACCTGATTGGTAAACGCCAGCGTCCGATCCTTGTTTCGAGTGACCACGGTATCCGGAGCGGCGTCCCCATCGAAATCCGCCACCGCAAGGGATTTGGCGTCCCCGCTCACCGACCAGCCGCTCTGGGAGATCGATTGCTCAGCGAAGCCGCCTCGTCCATCGCCGAGCAAGACCAGGCCCAGTCCGCTATCGAACCTGCCCATGGGAGCGATGGCCGAAAAGTCGTTCATGACCATCGCTAGGTCCTCATGCCCATCCCCATCGAAGTCTTCCGCCACCAATCCCTGGATGGGCGAGATTTGAGCCAAGCGAGGCAAAGGAGAAAACGCGTATCCACCAGCTGATTGGCTGAGGAAGACCCCACTGCGCAATTCGCTGGCTTGGTAGAGCTCGGCTGCCTCCAAAGCGTCGCTACCGAAGACGTCCTCCAGACTCGCCGCGGCGAAGGCGTCGTTGGAAGGGAAACGCGTTTTCACCTCTGGGATCTTGGCCGCCAGCTGATCCCGACTGGCCACCAGCGCGTAGCGTCCTTCCTGCTCGAAGGCGAGAATTAGCTGCCGCTCGCTGCCACGAGAAAACTTTCCGTAATACAGCCGCATAGGGAAAGCCTCCGACCCTTGGTAAATCGTATTCAGTCCCTGGTTACCCACCGCATAGTCAATGCGCCCGTCGCCATTGAAGTCCGTTCCAGCGATCGAAGTCCATAAGCCCGTTCCCGCCTGGGCGTATCCCCACTCTTCGGATACATCGACAAATCGCTGCCCTTCCTCGTTTCGATAGCATCGCACCTGGCCCCACTCCAACGCCACCAGCAGGTCGAGCCAGCCATCTCCATCCACGTCGCTGGCCAGGGCCGAGCTCACCAAACCGAGCTCGAAAAAGTCCTCCGACCAATCGCCGGTCGCGTCCTCGAATCCGTTTTCCCCTTGAATCATCAAAGCGCTAAAACAGGGCTCAGGGTAGTAGCCTGGATACAGACGTCCGCCTAGAAAGAGATCGAGCTTCCCATCGCGATCGAAATCCGCCGCTACCGCAGCGCCCGCCGAAAGCGGAGCCGAGGGCAAATAACCTTCTGGAGCCCGAGCGAAACGCAGTCCGCCTTGGTTTAGCCACAAGCGGGGCTCGTACTCGGGTTCCTCCGCTGGCAGAGCAGCGCCGCCGCCGGTGAAAAGCAGATCGTTGAGTCCGTCTGCATTCGCATCGAAGATGAGCGGCGGGCCGTCGTTGATCGGAGGAGCTTCGCCAAGATCCCCTGTATCCAACTCTCGATACACGCCGTCTTCCCGACGCATGATTTTCGCCCCATCGATAGACGTGGCCCCGATGACGATCTCATCCACTCCATCGCCATCCAGATCGCCCATCGCTATCCCTGGGCCGCGGCGATTGAAGCGACGCGGCATCAGAGCTTGGGAAACGGTGCCCTCTCGCTCCTCTTCTCTCTGAACGACATCCAAGCCTAACTCTGCGCTCGCTTCACGAAAGAGCGTCGTCTGCGGTTCGCTAGACGCAGTCTCTTCCTGCTCCGACCAGTCCGGTTCATCGATGCGATAGCGGAAGCCCGTCTCCAGTCCTTCGATACGCTGCTGTCGCCCGTTTGGCCAAGTCACGCGCACCCACTCCAGCTCTTCTCCTTCACCCAAGGCGAATTGAGCCATGGCTTCGTTGGTGGAAAGATAGCCGCGGGTGCCGAGCAAGCGTCTGGTCTGAATGCCGGAGCCGCTTTTCAACTCGACCTTGGCCCCAATCCCGAATTGGTTCGAATCTTTGCCTCGCAGCTCCACCGCCAGTCGTCGCCCCGCCTGGCTGTCGTTTCGCAGCACGGTGGCTCCCTGCTGATAGTTCACGAAAACGATATCCAGATCCCCATCGCCATCCAAGTCGCCCAAGGCCGAGCCGAAGCTCACCCCGAGCTTATCCAGCCCCCACTTCGCTCCGACTTCCTCGAATCTCATGTCTCCAAGGTTCTCATACGCCAGGTTACGCTGGGCCAGAAGCGGCATAAGCTTGGTGATGCGAATGCGCGACATCACATTCACCGCGCTGAGCTTCTTCACGATGAAGTCCAGATTGTTGTGTTCCCGATCCATCCCGTTGGTGACGAAAAGATCCACTCGACCATCGCAGTTCAAATCCTCGAAACGCGGCGACCAGGTCCAATCCGTACCCTCTAAACCTGCCAGATAGGCCACATCGAGACTGCGTTCCGTGCCTGTATTCAAAAACAGAATGTTGTGGTGCACCTGCACCGCGGTGTGGGGATCATCGTTGTACTCGTCCTCCATGCGCCGACGCGAATCGGTCAAACCACGCTGAGAAAATTCCCAATCGCTGCCCGCCATATCCGCCACGAAAAAATCCATATCGCCATCGTTGTCGATATCTCCGATATCCGAGCCCATAGCGGAAAACGGCGTGTGCGGCAGGGCCTCGTCGATCACGTTAGTGAACGTCCCGTCCCCATTGTTTCGATACAGAAAGTCCGCCACCGCGAAATCGTTGGCGGTGTAGATATCCAGCCAGCCATCCTCATTCTGATCCCACCAGGTGGCGGAGTGCCCCTGCGTGGGCTGCAGCGAAATCCCCGCCGCCTCCGTGACATCGGTGAAGGTGCCATCCCCGTTGTTGCGAAAGAGATAGTCGCGCTCCCCTTCGATGCTTTCCACGGCGCTCTTGATGTTGGTTTGCAGATAAACATCCAGCCAGCCATCGCGGTCGTAGTCGGCGAAACAGCCCGCCCCGCTGGCGCTGACCACCGCCAGGCCTCGCTCTCGTGCCTCCTCCCGAAAAGTCCCGTCGCCCTGATTCATGAACAGCTGATTCGGAGCGTCGAAGCGGCAGAGGTAGAGGTCGAGCCAGCCGTCGTTGTCCACATCGACCCAAGACGCCCCTTGCTTCCAGACCCTGCTTTCATCCAGCAAGCCAGCCGCTTCGGTCACGTCCTCGAAGCGCCAATCCCCCAGATTTCGAAACAAGCGGCCCGACTCCAGTTTACTTACCACAAAGACATCTGGCCTACCGTCGCTATCGTAATCGCCGATGGCCACGCCGCTGCCGATTGCCCCCACGTTGTACTCGCTATGCAGGTCGCCCCACATGCGCGGATCGTCGTAGCGATTTGTAGTTTGGATCCCAGTACGCTCCGCATCCAACTCGGTGAAAAGCGTATCGCCCTGCGGGATTGAACGTTGAACAAATGGCTTCCGTTCCCGCTCTTGCCCCCGCAGGCCAAGGCCGCTCAAAATCGGCAGCATCAACAGGCTCAGTATCAGAATTTTAGATATGCGCGGGGTATTCTTTCTCGCCTTGCCGACGACCAGGGACAGTCTTGAATTTCCCATAGAAAACGCCTCGGACTGAAACCTCCCCACTGGGTCAAGTCAAGGAGAACGCATGCCCCTCAGTTACACGTTTTCCTCCCGCTTTCTCGCCTATGTCCGCACCTGAAAACCACCCCGATTTTCCCGCCTCGCCGCCATGGCTTCGTCACCTCTGGTGGGTCGCCCTGCTCGCCGCCTTGGGCCTGCTCTGGCTCTCCACTCAGCGCGGCATCGAGCGCGTGCAAGCCTTCTCGGACCTGCCTAGCTGGTCCACCGATGCCCCCGAGCTCGATCCGAGCAGCCTCACCGGTTTCGAAAACGGCCAGCGCCAGCTCATCATCCCCGGCCATCACAACCCGAGCTTCTGGTGGATCACGGAAACCCAACTGGCCGCTCGCGAGGGAGGCCTGCGCTTCAAGCAGATCGGCTACGACTCCGCCCCGGAGCAGCGTCCCCTCATTCGCACCTCCCCCTATCGCTGGTACCTGCTTTCGGTGGGCCGCTTGCATCACCTGCTCACCGGCCAGTCGCTGGGCTACTCCATCGAGCAAGCCAGCCTCTACGCCGACCCGCTTCTGCTGGCTCTGCTGCTGGTGGGGACCGCCACGCTTTGCGCCCGCTACCTGGGCTCGAGCTCGGCCATCGCGGTTTCCCTGGCGGGCATCTGTCTGTTTCCTTTCAGCGCCGCCTTCCAAGCGGGCTCGCCCGATCAACACAGCCTCGCCTGGGCCCTTTCGCTGGGCTTCGCCCTCTGCCTTTTCATCGCCGTGCTGCGCCCGGAAAAATCGCTCCCACTGGTCCTCTCCGCCCTCTTTGGCGGACTGGCCTTTTGGAACGACGCCACCAGCCAAGGTCCTACACTGATCGCGATCCTGACTGGGGCAGCTCTCTTCGAGCTGACCAGTGGAAACCGCGGCGACTCCGCGGCAACCCCGCCAGTCAACTGGCGGCTCTGGGGGCGCATCGGCAGCGGATTCACCTTGCTGGCCAGCCTTTTCGCGTTCGCCCCGGAGGGCTTTCCTTTCGATTTGGACGCGGTCCACCCCATTCACGCGGCAGCTTGGTGGGGAGCGGCGGAGCTGCTGGCAGCTTGCTCGTCCTTTTTCAAAAACGGAAAACCCGCCCTCACTCGCTCCTTCTGGATCCTCGGGGCCTCAGGACTGGCAGCCCTTCTGGCCTGGCCGCTCTGGGGCGTTATCACGGAAAGCGGCGCCTTGCTGGCCGACGATTTCTACGCCCGCCAGATCGCCAACCACCCTGCGGGCGGCTTGGGGGCCAATCTCAGCGTCTGGCTCTCCAAGGCCGAACCGAGCGCCCGACTCGCCACCTTGCTGCCTTGCCTACTGATGGGCGTGCTATTCCTGCAGTTTTTCCTCTCCTCCTCCACGCGGGAAAAACGAGGCCGTCTGCTGCTGGTTTTCATCCCTTTGCTTTTCACTTTCCTGCTCTCCTTCCTTCAGCTGCGCTGGTGGAACCTCTTCGATGCCTTCGTCATCGCCGCCCTGGCCCTGCTCTGCGCCCCGCAAAGCTCCTCGCGGCGATCCTTCGTCTGGAAACCGCTGCTGCTATGCCTGCTCGTTGCCCCGGGGCTGCTGGTCGCCTTGCCCAAACCGTTTCAAAAATCGGAACTGGAAAACCCGAGCCCGGCCATCGCCCAAGCTCTGATCGCCCGCGACTTCTCTCATTGGCTTGCCAAGCGGGCCCAGAGCGAGACGGTCACCGTTTTCTCCACTCCCATCTTCTCGGGGGCCATGGGGTACTACGGAGGATTTCGCTCCCTGACCTCCGCGGACGAGCGAAACGAAGAGGGTTTCTCCGCCGCGGTCCGCATCGCCGCCGCCGACTCGGAACAGGAGGTCTCCATCTTGCTGGATAGTCGCGAAGTCACTCACGTGGTGGTCCCGCGTTGGGATTTGATGATGCAAAAGCTGATCCGCCTCGGCTCCGGGCTGGCCGACCACCAAGAGCTGCCCCCGGCGACCTTCGCCAACGCCCTGTATGCCTGGGACATTCCGGCATGGCTGGCCCCCATGAGTTATGAGATTCCTCAAACCGATGGCCTGAAGGGCTTTTCGCTGCAGGCCTTCGAGCGCGGTCCGGTCCTCGACGAAGATGAAGCTCTCAGCCGCCTGGCCGATCACTTTGTGGAGCAGCGACAGCTGCCTCTGGCTGAGGAAATTCGAAAAACCCTGGCCGACTACCCACGCAGCGTGCACGCCCTGGCCGCCACCGCCTACATCGACTACGCTCTGGGGAATACTCAGGCGTTTGCGGAGTCCATGGAAACGCTCATCCCCTACCTTTCTCGCAGAGCTGCCCGTGACCTGCCGGCAAACCGACACATCACCATCGCCTCGCTACTCTTAAGAGATAAGGAGACCGAGCTCGCCAAAACCCAGATCGAACGCTGTCTCGAAAACATCGATACAGCTGAAATCAAATCCCTCAGCCCGCTCAACCTCGCCGGCCTCGTCGCCTTGAGCAAGGCCTTCCAGCTCCCGTTTCCCGACGAAGAGACCAAGGCCCTCGCCCTCGAGTTGCTCAGCCCCGAAGCCCGAGCTCGATTCGAAAACTAGCGCGAGCCCTGGACTTCCCCAAAGAACAAAGCTCCTCAAATGTCCCAACTCTACCGAGCCCCCATCGCTCGCTTGGCGATCCCTTTGATGATCGTCTTCTCCATTCTCTTCAGCCTCGCCCGGGGCTTCGGCATGAACGGGCCGGGCTACCTGCGTCCCATCTTGCCGCTCAGTTTTATAATCATGATGGCTCTACCTTGGGTCCTGCTAGGCCCGGAGGGACGGCGGCGTTGCGGCCTGCGTGGCAGCGAAAAGAAGAGCCACTACCTGAGCGCGCTTTTGTTTGGCGGCTTAGCGGCTTTTTTGTGCGGAGTTTTTGGATACGCTCTCTTTGGTATCGGAACGAATAACTGGTACGTCACCATCGCCAACAGCTATCGCGGCATGGTGGATACCAGCGGCTTTTCCCTGCTGCAGCTGCACCTGATGTTCACCTTGCCCGCCATTTTCTTTAGCCCGCTGGGCGAGGAGATCTTCTTTCGCGGCGTGCTGCAGACCACCTTGGAAGAAAAGATGAGCGATTCCCTTAGCACCGCCATCGAGTGCGTATTCTTCGGATTGATACATCTATTTCACCACGGTCTGACATATTCCGGCGGCCAGTTCTCCCTGCTCCCGCTCTCTGGCGCCCTTTGGGTCCTGCTAATGGCTGGGGTGGCGTTTCTCTTCGCGTACCTGCGAAAACGAAGCGGCAGCATCCTGCCTGCAATCGCGGGGCACGCCGCTTTCAATCTATGCATGAACACCTTCATTTTCGCAGTTCTTTGGTAGCGAAGCTTGCTGCGATCTCGACAGGCCACGCCACGCAATCAAACTGCGTGGCGTGACCCTGCGCGACATCAGATACGGACCGCTGCTTGTCGATTCGCTCGATATTGCGCTCGATCAGCCAAGCTGCATCCTCGGGCCGAACGCATCCGGGAAGTCTCTGTTGGCGGAACTGATCGCAGCGGAGCGAGAACCTGAAAGCGGTTCCATCCTCGATCGGCCACCGCGCGTCCGGCTGCTTTCCTTCGAATCCCTGCAAAGAGATTTCGAAGCCGAGCTGGCCAACGACGATACCGACTTCCTCGATCGCATCGACTATGGAACCACCGGTCGCGAATTGCTGCTCGAAAGCGGAGCCGCGGAAGAGACGATAGAGCGAGCCGCCAAGCAGTTCGGCCTGGTCGAGCTGCTCGAGCGCGGCTGCCGACAGTTTTCCAGTGGCGAATTGCGGCGGATCACGCTGCTCAAGGCGATTCTCGCCGAACCGGACCTGCTGATCCTCGACGAGCCTTTCGAGAGCCTTGACGCGGAAAGTCGCCAAACGCTGGATGGGTTTCTCAAGAATCTCAGCCTATCCGGGCAGGCCCTGCTGCTCTTCGTAAACGCCCTATCGGAAGTGCCTTCGTGGATCAGCCGCCTCGCAGTTTTACAGGCTGGTCGCATCGTGGCGACGGGAGACTCCAAGCCCTTGCTGGCAAGCTCGGACATCCGCAAGCTGTTTTCAGAAAACGAAACCGCGACCGCTGCTCCAGAGGATGGGACGCCGAGCCGCGACATCCCACCGATCCTCGTCAGCCTGCGAAACGGTCGCGTCGCCTATTCAGACACCGTTCAATTCGAAGGACTCGACTGGACGCTGCGCCAAGGCGAGCACACGCTGATCACCGGTCCGAACGGCTGCGGAAAGTCCACCTTGCTCTCCCTGGTCACAGGCGATCATCCCCAATGCTACGTCAACGACCTCACCGTTTTCGGGCACCGAAGGGGCAGCGGCGAGAGCATCTGGGACATCAAGCGGCACATCGGCATCGTCTCGCCCGCCCTGCATCGCGACTACCGAGTCAGCGCCAGCGTCAGGACGGTGGTTCTCTCCGGCTACTTCGACAGCATCGGCCTGTACCAGCAACCCAGCTCGAGACAGCTTTCCTTGACGGAACAATGGCTGCGTTTCTTCGATCTGGCCGCATTTGCCGCTAAGCCGTTTCGCAACCTATCGTTCGGGCAGCAACGCCTCGCCCTCATCGCCCGAGCCTTGGCGAAAGCCCCGCCGCTGCTGATTCTGGACGAACCCACGCTAGGCTTGGACGCTCGCAACCGCAGCCACACCCTACGCTGCCTGGAGCGGCTGGCAGAGCTGAAGCAGACCACTTTGCTCTTCGTCAGCCACCGGGAGGACGAGCGGCTCTCGCTCTTCCGCCAACACCTGCGCTTCCATCCCGACGCGAGCGGGAGAAGCCGCTATCTGGTCCGTCAGGCAAAGCCTCCGGCTTGAACGTCACCCTAGCGTCTCCCTTTACTGAAAAACATCTGCCTGCTTAATTCCCGCACACAACTCGCTTAACCGTAAGATTCCTCGATTTTTTTCATTTTCATTTGTCCGCTTCCCTCCATCCTCGCCGCCAACCATGACCATGCAGTTCTCCATCCTAGGCAGCTCAAGTTCCGGCAACGCCGGCTTGCTCGTCACGGAAAACTGCAAGGTGCTGGTCGACGCGGGCTTCAGCTGCCGACGCCTATGCGGCATGCTGGAAGAACGCGACGTTCGCCCCGAGGAGATCGACGCCATCTTCGTCACTCACGAGCATCACGACCACATCGCGGGCATCTCCACTTTCGCCAAGAAATTTGGCCCGAAAGTCTTCGCCAATCCGCTCACTGCCAAAGCCATCCAACCAAAGCTCAAATGCCGTCCCGAATGGATGCTCTTCCAGACGGGATCCCAGTTCGAATACCGCGACCTGACAATTGAGAGCTTTTCCATCCCACACGACGCCCACGATCCAGTAGGACTGAAATTCACTACTGGCCGGGGCGACGATCTGTTTTCGCCCATAAAGCGAATGGCTTGGGTGACGGACCTCGGCTTCGCGCCGCAGACCATCGCCCAGCGCATCCAGGATGTTGATACCCTAGTGGTAGAGTCAAACTACGACCCGCAGATGCTGGAGGACGACCCAAGACGACCTTGGGCCCTCAAGCAACGCATCAGCGGGCGTCACGGACACCTGTCCAACTCCGCCGCAAAGGATCTGCTCGCCTCCATCTCCCAACCGAGGTGGAGCCGCGTTTTCCTGGCGCATCTGAGCAGTGATTGTAACAGCGTTGAAGCGGTCGACAACACATTCGCGGACCTCCGCGGATCGGTCCCTTTCGCTATAGAAACGATCCTCTCGGGTCACGGGTCCGCTTTGGCCGCCGTGTAGCGGCTCGGCGGGCGCAATCCATGCTCACCATGAGCAAGGTTAACCTAAACGCTACGGCCCATCGCTTGCCAAACGGCGCGGCGAGTCGCAGCCTTCCACCTACAGAACCCATCTCCTCCTAAACGAATACGCGCATGTTTCTGGATTCACACCGCATTCCACGTCGCACGAAAATCATCTTCACTATCGGTCCCGCGACCGATAGCGAAGAAATGCTCAAGAAACTCATCGGCGAGCATTGCGTCGACATCTGTCGCATCAACATGGCCCACGCCGACCACGACTACGTCCGCACCGTAGTGCGCCGCATCCGCAAGATCGGCGACAAGATCGATCGACACATCCCGATCATGATGGACGTAAAGGGGCCTGAGATCCGCACCGGCGACGTCGAGACCCCCATCGAGCTCAAGCCAGGCGAGATCTTCGACTTCACGGTCAAGCCCGGCAACGCGCCAGGCGAGAGCGGAGGCGAGGAAATTCGCTCCGTAGACGTGAACTACGCCAACCTGGTCAACGACATCGACGTGGGCTCCATCGTCCTGGTGGACAACGGCCTGATCCGCCTCGAGGTGCTCGAGAAGCAGGAGGCCCGCATTCGTTGCAAGGTCACCATCCCGGGCGAGCTCACCAGCCGCCGCCACATCAACCTGCCGGGCGTGAAGGTCAACCTGCCGGCCCTCACCGACAAGGACCGCGGCGACGTCGACGTGGGCATCGAAGAGGGCGTGGACTTCTACGCGCTTTCCTTCGTTCGCGAAGCCGCGGACTTGGAAATCCTGCGCGACTATCTCGATGAAAACGACGGCCACAAGGCCCGCATCATCGCCAAGATCGAAGACCAGTCCGCCATCACCAACCTCTACTCCATCATCCAGGAGTGCGACGGCCTCATGGTCGCTCGTGGCGACCTCGGCATCGAATGCCCCTTCGAGACCCTGCCCACCATCCAGCGCAAGGCGGTCAAGTCCTGCCTCACCCTCGGCAAGCCGGTCATCATCGCCACTCACATGCTGGAGTCCATGATCAACAGCCCCATGCCGACCCGCGCCGAAGTATCGGACGTGGCGAACGCGGTGCTGGAAGAAGCGGACTGCGTGATGCTTTCCGGCGAAACCACCATCGGCAAGTACCCGGAACAGTGCGTGGAGGCCATCAGCAAGATCGCCCGCGAGGTCGACCACAACGGACAGAAAACCGGTTTCGCCCACCACCTCACCCTCAACTCCGACAAAGCCAAGATCCAGCACTCCGCGGTGGTCATGGCCAACGAGCTGAGCGCCGTGGCCATCATCTGCTTCACCCGCAGCGGCGCCATGGCGCGCGGCGTCTCCGCCCTGCGCCCGCTTCGCTCGCCTATCTTCGCCTTCTCGAACTCGGAAGACACCATCAAGCACCTCCGCCTCCATCACGGCGTCGTGCCCTTCCAGATGGTCTTCTGCACCGAGCCGGAAGCCACCGTCACTCGAGCCATCAAGACCCTGCTCAAGAAGGACTACCTGCGCCCCGGCGACAAGGTGGTCATGGTCTCCGACATCCTGGCCGCGGATCGCGTCATCGACAGCATCCAGCTGCGCACGGTGAGCGACATGTAGGAACGCGACTGCTAGGCCGTTCGAATAACGCCTTTAGCGCGAAGGGGACTCCATATCGGAGTCCCCTTTTTCATGGGCGAACGCCTCAATCCCACGCCGAGTGTCGAGGAAGGCCAATACCTCACGCATCGCTCCACCTACTGATATGCATTACGTTTATTAATAAGACATTGCGAAACCAAGCCAGGTCGGGGACGTTTTTAGAAAAAAGCCCTCGATTTGCAGGTCCGGTCTAAAGGGCGGCACCTCGCATTCCGTAGTGGGGAGGCGGCATGAACCTTCTAAAATCAGTAAAAAGCGCCGCGAAATTCACCATCCCCACGCTGACCATGACCGCCGTTGCCGCGGTCATCGGCATTTTGGGCATCCGATCCCACAGCGAGAGCAACGCTGGGCTGAAGCGCGTGTACAACGACCGCGTGGTCCCGCTCAAGCAGTTGAAAACGATCTCCGACGATTATGCGGTCTTCGTCATCGACGCGGCCAACAAAGCCAACTGCGGGATCTACACCGCCGAACAGGCCCTCGCGGATCTTCAACGAGCCGAAGCCCGCATCGACGAAACCTGGGACGCCTACCTTTCGACCGAAATGACAGAGAAGGAAAAACGGCTGGTCGCCGAAACGAAGCAGCTCTTCGCCCCTGCGGACCGCGCCATGGACCGGTTTCAGGACTTTCTGGCATCGCGCTCCGGATCGGTGAAGGGCCAGCTCGATCAGTTCGACGGTCCGCTCTACGCCATCATCGACCCGGTCACGACCAAGATCACCGAGCTGGTCGATCTCCAGCTCGCGGAAGCGGAACGCGAATACCAGATTTCCTTCGAGCACTACCAGCAAAGCAAACACCTCGCGATCTGGCTGCTCGCCGTCGGCTCGGCCGCCGGCCTTGGGCTTACCTTCTGGGTCACCCGTTCGACCGTGACGCTTATCTCTGGCGTTCAGCGTGTCTCCACCGAATTGATGTCTGCGGCTCAGGGAAGCAGCTCAGCTGCCCAGCAGGTGTCATCGACAAGTCAAGAGGTCGCCAACAACACCAGCGAGCAGGCTGCTTCCTTGGAGGAAACGTCCGCCTCGATCCAGCAGATTTCACAAATGACCGCCCAAAACGGCAAGCGAGCAGCCGACACCAGCGTCTTGGCCAAACAGGTCGGGGACGTCGCTCAGAAAGGGGCCACCGACATGAAAGGCATGATCGACGCCATGAACGAGATCAAGAGCTCCAGCTCCGATATCTCTACCATCATCAAAACCATCGACGAGATCGCCTTCCAAACCAATATTCTCGCCCTCAATGCCGCTGTGGAAGCCGCTCGGGCGGGAGAGCACGGGGCGGGTTTCTCGGTCGTGGCGGAGGAAGTGCGCAACCTCGCCGGCCGCAGCGCCAAAGCGGCCCAGGAAACCGCCCAGCGCATCGAATCGTCGATCCGCAGCACCACCATCGGTGTGGAACGCAGCCAGCAGGTCGCCGAAAGCCTCGACGAAATTCTGGAAAAGGTGCATGGACTCACCGACCTGGCGGCCGAAGTGGCAGAGGCGACCGACTCGCAAACCTCGGGTATCAGCCAGGTCACCCACGCGATCAGCCAGATGGAAAAGGTCACCCAATCCAACGCGGCCAGCGCCGAGCAATGCGCCAGCTCTGCGGAGGAGTTGACCGCCCAGGCCGCCATGGTCCGGGATTCCGTCAGGGAACTGCTCACCATCGTCAATATCGACCGAGCCGCCTCAGAGACAGGCGCCGCCAGGCCGCCAGCCCGCAACGCCTCGCCGCGCCCAGAGCTGGTTCCCGCATTCGCTGAAGAGAGCGAGGGCTTTATGGACTTTTCACGCTCCTAGTCGGCTTAGCATCCCATTGCCGAGCGGGGGGCTGCCTAGCCTGCCCCCCCTCTCCCAATAAGGGCTCGAGTCCGAGCTTCACGGAGCCCGACTAGAAATGGTGCACGTAGAAACCGTCCCGGTGTCGGCTGCCGATGGTGTAGTGGAGCGCGGCCAGCAGCAGAGGAATCCAAACCAGCGCCTGCACCGTCCATGGCACCTCCCACGAACCCGTGTCGCCAAGAACTCGATACACGCTGAAGTAGGCGAAGTACGACAAGCTTCCGATTCGGAAGACGTAGTTGCCATGCCCCACGCCTACGATGGCCAAAAGCAAGATGGTCCAAGGAAAAACCGCCGTCGCCAAAGCGATCATCCAAATCAGATAGAAGGACGAAAACCGCTCGATGCTTTCGCAGCGATGAATCATCAGCAGCGCCCCTAGCCCGAGTAGCGTCAAGTACCAGAGGCCGTGCGACAAGGAGCTCGGAAAGAGAAAGCTGAGGATTCCAGGTATCAGGGAGACGCCGCGATCGGAGAGTTGAAACTCTGGCGGGATCACGCTGCTCAAATCGAGATTGAGCGAGATGGACGCCCACATCAGGGAGAGCACCAGAGGGCTCAGGCCAAAGACCAAGGTCACCAGCCCCGCTCGGATGCCGCTTCGCCGCAATACATGCCACACCACCCAGAGCAGAATGGGCAAAGCGATCAGATTCATGGATACGCCGATTCCCATCAGCAGGGCGGAGACGCACACCATCTGGCCGATGGCGCTGCCGATGCCTCCGGAGGCGCTGATCACCGAGACTCCTCCCTTCTGATCGATCCAGAAATCCCAGATCAAGTAGCCGCCGACCAAAGGCAGCAGGTAGATCGGAGCATCCACTCCCAGCCCGCCGACCAGATAAATCACCAGCGGATTCCAGGCGTAGAGCGTCGCTCGATCCGCCCCGAAGCGCAGGGCGAACAGCAGACACAAAAGCAGATCGGCCACGATGAGCACCGATTTCATCCACTTCGAAGGATCGCCTAGGGTGTCCATGGCGCTGTAGAACCAAAGCATGCCCGGCAGGTAGGAGCTGGTTTTATCCCTGTCGGTGAGCCCTTCCCAATTCGCGTCGCGATAGGCCTCCAGACGCTCGTCGGAGGGCGCCAGCTCATAGGGGTTGTGCTCCGCCGCGAAGATCCGGCTGTCCCACAGCCGGCGATTCAATGTATCCCCCGATTCGATGGGCGAGACCGCGATGCGCGCCACCAGGGAAACCAGCAGCATCAGCCAGATCAGGCGCTTGGCGAAATGCCAGGAGAGCAGGTAGCCCAGAGCGATGAAGCCGAAGCTGATCTGAAATTTGGATACATTGTCCGCGTCGCTGAGATCGGCGAAGGACACCAGACGGAAGCTGCCCACCAGCACCAATGCTGCGGCGAGAAACGGCAAGACGTAATCGCGCCGTTTCGTGCGATAAAACGGATTCTTGCCGGAGGAGCTGATGAGCGGAGGATGACGCATAAGATCAGCGCAGACAGAGCCTTAAGGCTTCGCGTCCCCCCACTCTTCGCATTTCCCCCGTTCGTTCAAGCAATATGCTGCGCATCGCCGCGATAGATGGCGGCTTTCGCCTCGCCTTAGCTGCTCGCATCTGGCGACTTGCGAAACGGCTCCCCATTGGTTAACTCTTGTCTCGAAGCCCCCCGCCCCAAGCAATCACCCCAAGCACCCATGAACGAATACCTCTCACAAGCGCTTCAAACCGTCACCGAACGCAACGCGTCGCAATCCCTCTTCCTACAGGCCGTCACTGAAGTCTTCGAGTCGCTGGAGCCTATCCTAGCGGAAACGCCCGACATCGAAGCGTATTCGATTCTTGAGCGCATCGCCGAACCGGAGCGCCAGATCATGTTTCGCGTCAGCTGGGTGGACGATCGGGGCCGCGTGCAGGTCAATCGCGGCTACCGGGTCGGTTTCAGCAGCGTGCTCGGACCCTACAAGGGCGGCATGCGCTTCCACCCCACCGTGCGGCTGGACGTGATCAAGTTTCTCGCCTTCGAGCAAATCTTCAAGAACAGCCTCACCGGCCTCGGCATCGGAGGCGGCAAAGGCGGCTCGGACTTCAACCCGCGCGGAAAAAGCGACGGCGAGATCATGCGCTTCTGCCAGGCCTTCATGAGCGAGCTCTACCATTTTCTGGGCGAAAGCACCGATGTGCCGGCGGGCGATATCGGCGTGGGAGCTCGCGAGATCGGGTACTTGTTCGGTCAATACAAACGACTCACCAAACGCTTCGCCCAAGGGGTGCTCACCGGGAAGCAGGTGGGCCTAGGCGGCTCTCTGGTGCGCAAGGAGGCCACCGGCTTCGGAGCCGTCTACTTCGCCTCCGAAATGCTGGCCACTCGCAACGAGTCGCTCAAAGGCAAGACCTGCGTGGTTTCGGGCTCCGGAAACGTGGCCATCTACTGCGCTCGTAAAATCCAGGAGCTGGGCGGCACGGTGGTGGCCATGTCCGACTCCGAAGGCTCCATCCACGATCCGAACGGAGTCGATCTCGATATCGTGGCCGCCATCAAGGAAGTGGAGCGCTCGCGCATCAGCCAATACCCGCAACGCCGCCCGGGATCCCAGTTTTTCCACGGCGACAAGGTCTGGAAATTCCGCTGCGACGTGGCCTTCCCCTGCGCCACCCAGAACGAGCTGGAGCTGGAAGACGCTCAGCAGCTGGTCGACAATGATTGCATGGCGGTGATCGAAGGAGCCAACATGCCTTCCACTCCAAAGGCCATCGCCCTCTTCAGGGAAAAAGACCTGCTCTTCGCCCCGGGCAAGGCAGCCAACGCAGGCGGCGTAGCCGTTTCTGCATTGGAAATGCAGCAGAACGCCTCCCTGCAGCACTGGACTTTCAAAAAGGTGGATCAGCGCCTGCAGACCATCATGGCTGACATCCATCGCGAATGCGTTTTCTACTCCAAGAAATACCACCGACCGGACGACTACGTCTTCGGCGCCAACGTCGGCGGATTCATAAAGGTGGCCGGCGGCATGCAAGCCTACGGCGTCATATAGCCCTCCCAACCACCCGCGGCAGTCGCGGCCAACGGAGCCGCCTTCCCAATTCCCTCCTCCTCTGCGCTCCGCCCCTCAAATGCAGCGCTCCGCCCCCAGCGCGTTGCGACTCGCTCCCCACCCCCCTGTACTCACCGGTCAAACTACCCACCCCAAGCTATGAAAAAGATTGTCTTCCTGTCACTCGGGCTCGCCGCCTCCTCGAGCCTCTTCGCCCAAATTGAGACTCTCCCGTTCGCCCCTCGCAGCCAGGCGGAAGGCGACACCCTCTTCACCCGAATCTCCGCTGAGAAATCAGGGCTGCAGATCGAAAACCGCTACGACGATCCCCAGATGTGGGGAGACCTCTACAACGAGTTCCAAGGCGGGGCCGTCGGAGTGGGCATCGCGGCGGGAGACGTGGACGGCGACGGCCTGGTCGACCTCTACGTGGCCAGCAAGACCGCTCCCAACAAGCTCTTCAAGCAAGTCGCCCCCTTCCAGTTCATCGACGCCAGCGAGAGCGCCAACGCGCCCGGCGGCGAGACCTGGAGCACCGGCGTCACCTTCGCCGACGTCGACAACGATGGCGACCTCGACATCTACGCCTGCCAGTTCGGAGCCGCCAACAAGCTCTACCTCAACGACGGATCCGGCTCCTTCACCGAAGCTGCTGCCGCCGCAGGCATCGATATCGCCTCAGGCAGCGTGGTCGGCGCCTTCGAGGACTACGACCGCGATGGCGATCTCGATCTCTTCCTGCTCACCAACGTGCTCGACGCCACCGGCGCCCCGGAGGGCGAACCCGACTATCTGTATCGAAACAACGGCGACGGAACGTTTACCAACGTCACCGCCGAAGCCGGGATCGCCGACGATCGCGGCAAGGGCCACTCCGCGACATGGTGGGACGCGGATGGCGACGGATGGGCCGATCTGTTCATATCCAACGATTTCGAAGGCTCCGATCATCTGTATCGAAACAATGGAGACGGCACCTTCACCGACGTCATCGACACCATGTTCCCCCATACCGCCTGGTACTCCATGGGCTCGGACTTCGGAGACATCAACAACGACGGGCGCCTCGACCTTTTCAGCGCCGACATGGCCAATACCACCCACTACAAGTCAAAGGTCACCATGGGCGACATGGGCGGCTGGGTCGACTACTTCGACACCCTCAACACGCCCCAATACATGAAGAACGCGGTGTTCGTGAACAGCGGCACCCACCGTTTTCTCGAAGTGGCTAAGATGACCGGCCTATCCAGCACCGACTGGACCTGGTCGCCTCGCCTAGAGGATTTCGACAACGACGGCTGGCTCGACCTGCATGTCACCAATGGCATGGTGCGCAGCTTCACGGACTCGGATATGGTCAACAAGATCAAGACCCTGAAATCCAAGCGTCAAATCGTGGCGCTGGTTAAAAACAGTCCCGTGCTCAAGGAACAGAACCTCGCCTTCCGTAACGACGGATCGGATACGCTGCACTTCTCGAAAGTCACCAAGGAGTGGGGACTGGCGCATGACGGGGTTTCCTTCGGCTCCGTAGCAGCCGACTTCGACAACGATGGCGACCTCGACCTAGCCTATACGAACTTTGAAGAAACCGTTTCCCTCTACCGAAACGACAGCCAAAACAACAGCCTCCAGATCGAACTCGACGGCAGGCAAAGCAATCGCTTCGGCATCGGAGCTCAAGTCTTCGTCGAATCCAGCCAGGGCAAGCAAGCCCGCAAGCTCACCGTCGCCCGCGGAGCGCTGTCCTCCTCCCAACCCATCGCCCATTTCGGCCTTGGTCAGGACGAAACCGTGGCAGCAGTCACCGTTCGTTGGCCAAGCGGCGCCGAGCAGCGCTTCGAGAACGTTTCAGCCAACCAGAAACTCCGTATCCAGGAACCGGACACTCTCGCCAGTCCAGATCCGGTGAAACCGTTGATCAAGGAGGTCAAAGGGCTCTTTGCCGATAGAGCGTCGGACCTCGGCATCGATTTCACCAGAACGGAGCAAACCTTCAACGACATGGACCGCCAGCCGCTGCTGCCTCACCGCATGAACACGCTAGGCGGTGGCATAGCGATCGCGGACGTCGATGGAGACGATGACTCCGACATCTATTTCTCCGGCGCCGCCGGACAAGCCGGAGCGCTGTTCCTCAATGATGGAAATGGAAAGTACAAGATGGATACACGCGCGCAGCCATGGAGCGGAAAGATCCAGTCGGAAGAAATGAACCCGCTCTTCGTCGATGTGAATCAGGATGGCTCGCTCGACCTGTACATCACCAGCGGCAGCGTGGAAGCTCTGGAGCCGGACGAGGCGCTCAAGGACAGTCTCTACCTCAACCAAGGCGACGGCCGCTTCACTGAAGTGGACGCGACCGCCTTCAACCCTGCCCCGCGAAGCGCTTCGGTCGCCACCGCAGCGGACTTCGATCGAGATGGCGATCTCGACCTTTTCGTTGGCGGAAGAGTGATCCCCGGCGAGTACCCTCGCGCTCCGCAGAGCCAACTGCTAGTCAACGACGCAGGGACGCTAACCGAAAAGTCGTTCGAGCTCGCCCCAACGCTTGCCGACTCCGGCATGGTCACTTCCGCCATTTGGAGTGACGTGAACGGAGACGACTGGGTAGACCTGCTAGTGGTGTCCGAGCTCGACGCACCTCGCCTCTTCAGCAATCAAGGGGGCAAGCTCTCCGACGTATCCGAAAAAGCAGGACTGAGCGAGCTCAAGGGCTGGTGGAACTCCATCGCCAGCGCCGACGTCGACAACGACGGCGACCTCGACTACGTGCTGGGCAACCTCGGCAAGAACACCAAGTACAAGGCGTCAAAAGCGCACCCTTTCAAAATCTTCTTCAACGACTTCGAAGGCGAAGGGAAGTGCAACATCGTGGAAGCCAAGTTCGAAGGAGACACCTTGCTGCCGGTTCGCGGACGCAGCTGCAGCTCGCGAGCCATGCCGTCCATCGCCAAGAAGTTCCCCACCTACCACGATTTCGGTTCGGCCCGTCTGGACGCCGTCTACGCGCCGGAAAAGCTCCAGAGCTCCTTGCTCAAGGAAGCTACCGAACTGCATAGCGGCATCCTGATCAACGATGGCTCGGGCAAATTCGAGTTCCGTTTCCTTCCCGCAATCGCCCAAATCTCGCCCGTCTATGGAATCGGCGCCAGCGACTTCGATGGCGACGGAAACATCGACCTCGTGCTCGCCCAAAACTTCAATGGCCCGCAGGTCGAGACGGGCCGCTACAATGGCGGCATCGGGCTGCTCCTGCTGGGCGACGGCACGGGCGCCTTCAAGCCAGTCGAAGCCAACGACAGCGGTATCCTGATCGAGGACGAGGCGCGCGGCATCGCCATCGCGGATCTGAATCTCGATGGCTGGGCCGACTTCCTGGCCACCCGCCCTAACCACGAAGCCAGAGCCTACCTCAACCAAGGCTCCTCCGGGAAAAACTCCCTGTCGCTCCGCCTCAAAGGCTCTCAGCAAGCCAATCCTTGCTCCGTAGGAACCAAGCTGGTGGTCGAATTCGCGGATGGTCGCAAACAAGCCCACGAGATCGCTTCCACCTCCGGCTACCTCAGTCAGTCCGAGGCCGGCATTTTCGTCGGCTACTCCGAAGGCAACAGCCCTGTCGCCGTGCATATCACCTGGCCCGACGGCTCCAAGTCTCGTCAAACGCTGCCCCTCGACCAAAGCCGCCTCACAATCAGCCAAAGCGAGAGCCTGGCCGCCTCGCGCTAGACCAGGGTCCAGCCGAACTCACTCCTGCGAAAAGCCCGCTCCCTTGGCGGGCTTTTCTTTTTGTCCCATCCAGAAAGCGGGGCGCCGCCCCGCCTTCGCCCTGCCCCCAAAAAATCTTCGCCCTTCCATCTCCAGCTGGATTCTCTATCTTCCCCATTTTCACGCTTCCAAAACACCACCTCTCCATGCCCCGCATCGTTCTCCAGATCCTTTCCCTCAGCGCCCTGCTTCCGTTCGGCCTCCAAGCCGCCAACCATCTCGCTGACTCGCAGTCGCCCTACCTGCTGCAGCACGCGGACAACCCCGTCGATTGGTATCCATGGGGCGACGAAGCAATAGAGAAAGCTCAGAGGGAGAACAAGCTGGTCTTCATCTCCATTGGCTATTCCACCTGCCATTGGTGCCACGTCATGAATCGCGAGTCCTTCTCCAACGAAGAGATCGCAGCGTATCTAAACGAACACTACGTTTGCATAAAGATAGACCGCGAAGAACGTCCCGACCTCGACAGCGTTTACATGAATTTCGTATTCAATCTGCGCGGTTCCGCGGGCTGGCCACTCAACGTGTGGCTGACGCCCGACCTCAAACCCTTCTTTGGCGGCACCTATTTTCCTCCCTACCCGGATCCGGATCGCGGACCAGGCTTCCTCGACCTCTCGCGGGAGATTCAAGAGAGCTGGGCCGCAAACCCTCAGGAGATCACGCAACGCAGCGAGTCCTTTGTTGCATCAATCAACCAAACGACCCAGGAGCGAGCGGCGTCTTCCGGGCAGATCGACGCAGAGCTCGTCTCCACCGCCATCACGTCCTATCTTTTTCAATACGACGACTCCAACGGAGGATTCGGAAAAGGCGAAAAGTTTCCCACTCCCTCGAGCCTTAGCTTCCTCCTTAGAGCCGCGAACAACTCGGACCTGCATCCGGAAGACCGCGAACTGGCTCAGCGCATGGCCACCGAGACCTTGGACGCCATGCTGCGCGGCGGCATTCGCGATCACATCGGCGGCGGCTTCCATCGCTACACCGTTGATCCGGAATGGAAACTCCCTCATTTCGAAAAGATGCTCTACGATCAGGCCTTGGTGTCCAACGCCCTGATCGACGCGTGGCAGCTTACCGGTGAAGAACGCTACCGCGCAGCGGCCACCGAAACCCTGAGCTACCTTCTGCGCGAGATGCGCCACCCGTCCGGAGCTTTCTACAGCGCGGAAGACGCGGAAAGTCTCGATCCCGACAATCCGGATACGAAACGCGAGGGAGCGTTCTATCTCTGGTCCATCGCCGACATCGAAGCGGTATTCCCCGACGAGCAAACCCGGAATCTCGCCCGAGCCGCCTTCGCCCTGCGCCCAGCGGGCAACGCTCCCTTCGGCGACTTCCCCACCGAAATCTTCCAAGGCTACAATTGCCTGAGGCGAGCCCGCTCCCTCGATTCGCTCGCCCAAGAGTTCGCCCTCAGCGTCGAAGAAGTGGAAGAACAGATCGATGTCATCAAAGACAGCCTTTTCGAGCTTCGGTCCCAGCGGCAACGGCCGCACCTCGACGACAAGCTGATCTGCTCCTGGAACGGTCTGGCCATCTCCGCTTTCGCCCGTGCCGCTCTGGCGTTTCAGCGGCCCGATTTCGCTGACGCAGCCAGCGAGGCAGCCACCTTTATTCAGAAACAGCTCTACCGCCCCGAAACAGGAGAACTGATCCGCTTGTACCGAGAGGACGCTTCGGAAGTGAAAGGATTCTCCGAGGACTACGCCTTCCTCATCGAAGGACTTCTCGATCTCTACGAAGCCACCGCGAATCACAAGTGGCTCGTCTGGGCCCGCGAGCTGCAGGAAGCTCAGAATAAGCGCTTTTTGGATACGGATCATGGCGGGTTCTACCTTTTCGAAGCGACGGATAAAATCGTGTTTGACCCCAGCAAGCGACAAAGCGACGGAGCCCTCCCTTCGCCCAATTCGATCAGCGTCGCCAACCTGGCCAGGCTTTCCCAGATCTTCGACGACGCTACCTACCAAAAGGAGGCGAAACGAGCCGCTGCCGCTCTGCTCCCAGAGCTAGAGCAGACTCCTACCGCTCTCCCTGCTCTGCTCAGCGCCTCCGCATACGTCACCAAAAAACCCCTACAGATCGTGATAGCTGGCGATCCCAATGCGGATGACGTGCAATCGCTACGCGCCATCGCCAATCGCCGCCTGCTTCCAAATCGATTGCTGCTCCACGCGGACGGCGCCAAGGGTCAGGCCTTCTTGGGCGAGCGCCTCGAATTCATAGAGAGCGTGCGGGCCATCGGAGGCAAAGCGACCGCATACGTATGCGAGAACTTCGTCTGCCAGCTCCCCACCAGCGACCCAGAAGCCTTTGCCGCTCAGCTAGACGAAAAGATCCGACTCGTCCCGCAGGAGTAGCCCGCCCCCGCACGCCAGTCGTTCCCACTGGCTGTCCGAACTCGGATCGATCAATCGCCGCGTAACGCGAAACAAGCCCTAGTTTTCCATCTGATCGCGCAGGCGGTTTCCGCGATTCACTTTCTTGGCTACCAACAGGGGCAAGGAGCTTCGTTTCTCCCCGTCGAGCCAAAGCTGCACCTCGTAGCTTCCGAACGCGGGGAACACCAAACGGGAGATGTTCAGAACCAGATTGATCGCGCAGCTGGCCCGGTTCTCAGCTGGGCGCACGTTTACATTCGCCGTCATCTCGCTTGCGATAGCCTTGCCCGAATTGTCGACGATGCGCACGGCGACTGGATGCGGACCGCCCTCGTCCCGCATGAAACGCATGCGTACCGCGATCGAACAGCGCTCGCGAACGATCGGCGCCTTGGACGAAGCCATTCCTTCGAAGGCTCCCAACAAGTTCAACCGCCCAGCGTAATCCGCCGCCGCATCGCAAATGGAAAAGATCTCAACCTGCATCGAACCCGCATCCTGCGGCGATCCCGCGGGCGAGACAATCGCAATCGGAAAACCGCGAGACAAGAGCCGAGCGCCAGTCGCGCCCTGCCTACCTGACTTTGGTGCCAGCTACCAGATCGCTCACCAGCTCGCCCATCTTTCCCGTGATGGCGCCCACGTCGCCAAGGTTTTCCTTGATCGTATTCACAATGGCGCTACCGACCACCACGCCATCGGCAATCGAGCAAATGGTCGCCACCTGCTCGCGCTTGGAAACCCCGAATCCGACCACCAGAGGCTTGTCGGTGCAGGATCGGATCATGTCCACCATCTCCTGCAGATCGGAAGCCAGATCCTCCCGCACTCCCGTCACACCAGTGCGCGACACGTAGTAGATAAAGCCCGTCGCGTGCTTGGCAATGAACGCCACGCGCTTCGAAGGCGTGGTCGGAGCGATGAGAAACACCGTTTTCATACCATGCCGCTCGCAGGCTTCCATGTGATCGCGCGCCTCCTCCGGCGGCAGGTCCAGCACCAGAAGCCCATCCACGCCAGCCGCTTTGGCATCCGCGATGTACTTGTCCAGCCCGTTGCTGAACATGAGGTTGTAGTAGGTGTAGAAAACGATCGGCACCTGGTCGTTCTCCTTGCGGATATCGCGCACCAGCTGAAAGACGTCCGCTTGCGTGGTACCCGACTCCAGCGCCCGCTGAGCCGCCAGCTGGTTCGTCAAGCCATCGGCGAGCGGATCGGAAAACGGCACGCCCAGCTCCAAAACATCCACCCCGCTCTTGATCAAGGTGCGGCAAACCTCCAGCGACGTCGGGACGTCCGGATCGCCTGCGCAAACGTAGGAAACGAAAGCCGAGCGGCCTTCGCTCTTGGCTTTGGAAAATGCGGACTCGATGCGATTCATCGCCCAAAGCCATGAAGAAGCCACCATCAGAGGTCAAGCGCTGCGAGATGGCCTCCGGCCAGCGCGACACCTCGCGCATAGGACGCGCAAGGCGACAACGTTGTAGTCCTAAGCATCGGACTCATGCCCAGCGCCCTCGTCAACGACACCGTCGGGAACCCCTGTTCCCCAGCGGACGCGAAAAAGCCCGAGTCGCAGTCGCTCGGGCTTTTATCGAGGATGGGGTGGTAAACCGGGTTGACTCGCGGGCCCATCAGGCCCGTCTCGGGGCTGCGCCCACGCGAGCCTCAGCTCGCGTCCTCTCCGCTGCGCTGCGCAAACCGGCTTCGCCGATTCAAGCCCTCGATCATCGTCTCCGGACGCGAAAAAGCCCGAGTCGCAGTCGCTCGGGCTTTTATCGAGGATGGGGTGGTAAACCGGGCTCGAACCGGCGACCCCCGGAATCACAATCCGGTGCTCTAACCAACTGAGCTACTACCACCATCCTCAAATAAAGGAGAGCGACTAACTTCCATCGCCCCTCCCCTTTGTCAACGATTTTTCAGACGAATTCTCAATCCGCTTCCGCCCTTACCTGATGCCACGTTTTGGAGGAAGCCGATGAAGTGCCTCAACAATAAGAGCAGCGTTTCCTGCCGCCACGCTGACACTTTGAAGGCTTCTAGAGCGCTTAGTGATCGACACTTATAAGTTTTTCACAATCTTAGCCACGTTGCCTGACCATCAATCCAGCCGCGACGTCGAGCAGCTCGCGGCGAGCCCCATGACCTAGGCGACCAACCCCCAAACCACCATAAGCAGCGCCTGAAGGAGACCGTCCGACGACTCTATCGGAGTCGGCCTCTGCAACCTTCAACAACCGACTTATATATCACCTATCCCATGAGTTCTGTAAATCCCTCCAAACTGTTCACCGCTAGCTGCCTGGCCCTGATCGTAACCGCCATGTCCTTCGCCATCAGGGCCGGTATCCTTTCAGAGCTTAGCGCGGAATTCACCCTGACCGATCTCCAGCTCGGCTGGATCAACTCCATGTCGGTCATCGGCTTCCCGGTCGCCATGATGGTTCTCGGCCTTCTCTACAACTACTTCGGTCCGAAAAAGCTGATGGCCGTGGCCTTCATCGGCCATTTGCTCGGTCTGATTCTTACCATGTTCGCCACCGGATTCTGGAGCCTGGTGATCGGAGCGTTCTTCATCGGTTTCGCCAACGGATCGGTCGAGGCGGCTTGCAACCCGCTGATCGCCGACATGTATCCGAAAAACAAGACCACCATGTTGAACCGCTTCCACGTCTGGTTCCCTGGCGGGATCGTGATCGGAGCCCTGGCCTCCGCCCTCATGTCCCGGCTCCAGACCGGTTGGGAAGCCCAGATCGGGATCATGCTCATCCCTACCGCGATCTACGGCTGGCTGGTCTTCAAGCAGCCTTTCCCCAAGAGCGAGCACATCGAAACCTCGACCGGCACCAACATAAAGTCGCTCTTCAGCCCGCTCTACATTTTCATGATCCTGTGCATGTCGCTCACCGCGACCACAGAGCTGGGCACGCAACAGTGGGTGGAGCGACTGCTCAGCTCTTCCGGAGCCCATCCCATGATCATCCTCGCTCTCAGCACCGGCCTCATGGCGATCGGACGCCAGTTCGCAGGGCCCGTCATCCACCGACTCAATCCGATCGGGGTGCTGCTGTCCTCCGCGATCGTATCAGCCATCGGCATCTACTTGCTGAGCATCGCCACCGGCGGGCTGGTCTACCTCGCCACCGTCGTTTTCGCCCTGGGCGTCTGCTACTTCTGGCCAACCATGATCGGTTTCACCGGCGAGTACCTGCCGAAGACCGGGGCCCTGGGCATGTCCCTCATGGGCGGAGCCGGCATGTTCGCCCTCAGCGTCTGGAATCCCATCATCGGCGGATGGATCGACGCCTCTCGAGCCGAAGCCAAGCTGGCCGGTCTCACCGGGGAGGAAGCCGAACTGGCCGCCGGACAGGGCGCCCTCGGAAACATCCTGTTCTTCCCGCTCATCCTGATCGTGGCCTTCGGCATCCTCTTCGCCCTGCGCAGCAAGGTGCAGAAGGCGGCGGCCGCTTAAAGGTCCCTTTCGAAAAGAGCTTTCTCGAAACGCCCCATGCCTCGCCGCATGGGGCGTTTTTCTTTTGGCGCGACCGGGCCACAACACCGCTCGGCGCAAGCGGCGGGAGTTCGCGGCCCTGAACGAACAAAATCAGCCCTCGACTGGACCATTGTCCCAACTAGAGTAAGCTTTCCGCGAATAAACTCCTTAAACCACTCCCTTCACCCAAGCAATGAGGCAGCGATCGCGAACGCGCCACGAAGGAACGCACGCCCCCTCGCATTCCGATTTTCTTAAAAGCATATCCGAACTCCCTCTCATCGAAGGATTTCTGGAAGCTTCACCGCAGCCCCACCTATTTCTATCGAACGACGGCCTGGTGCTGCACGCCAACGCGGCCTATCTCCAGCGCCTCGGCTTGGATCGGGACGCGGTGCTAGGCAAGCCCCTCTCTCGCTTCGACGGGGCTTCCGACTCGAAAGAGCGCCGAAAGACCCCTTTCCTCTCCACCCAGGACCTTCCGGAAAACGCGATCGTTCAGCGAAACGAGTCCGGAGAGCTTTTCGTTTTCGAAATTCAAAGCTCGCAAATCGAGCTGGCGGGACAGCGGGCGCAAAGCGTCTTTCTGCACGACATCACCCAACGCGTGCGCCAGGACCAGCTTCGCAAGCAACTCGAGCTGCAGTTCAACGCCACCGCTCGCGTCGGCAAGATCGCCTATTGGGAGTTCGACGCCATCGAGCGGATCTTCACCTTCAACGATCACTTCTACGCCATTTTCGGCTACACCGCCGATGAGGTCGGCGGCTATCAAATGACGCCGCAACAGTACGCCGAGCGCTTCGTGCACCCGGAGGATCAAGGTCTGGTGGCCCAGGAAATCGCTAAAGCCATCGAATCCAAGCATGCCGGATTCCTGGAAACCATCGAGCACCGCATCGTCTACGCCGACGGTTCCAGCGGCTACATAAGCGTGCGCATCTTCCTCGTGAAGGACGAGCATGGAGCGACCGTCAAAACCTACGGAGCAAACCAGGACATCACCAAATACAAGGAGGACGAGCGCTGCCTGATTCGCCTCAACGAGCTGCTGAAAGCCATCCGCGACACCAACCAGTTCATCAATCGGGCCGAAGACGCCCAAGAGCTCGCCCGCCAGGCCACCCGCAACCTCATGGGAGAGCGCGGTTTCCCGTACGCATGGATCGCTCTGGCCTCGGAGCAGGACGGAAGTTTTCAAACGATCGCCTCCCAGCCCGAGTCCTCCCCCGGCCCCGAGCTTCTGCAAAGCGATGGCTCGCTTCCCGGACAGGAATGGCTGAAACGGTATCAGGAGCAGACTCATGAAAGACGCCAGGCGGAGGGACGCGCGATTCGCCGGTTGCAGGACGACGACCGCAAAACACTCTGCATCCCGCTCCGCCACAAGGAGCGAGTGTTCGGCTTTCTCTTCGTTGTCACCACAAAATGGACACAGCCAAACTCCATCGAAGAACAGCTTTGCGCGGAGCTAGGGGACGACCTGGCCTTCGCGTTTCACAAGCTGGAGCTCGACAGAAAGCAACGCCTGGCGACGGATGAGATTCTGCAGGCGAAAGAGGCCGCGGAAAAAGCCATCAAGGCCAAGGACGAGTTTCTCGCGGTCATGAGCCACGAAATCAGAACTCCGCTAAATCCGATTCTTGGATACACTCACCTGCTAAAGATCAGCAACCCGTCCGAAACCAGTCTGGGCTACCTCGAATCCATTTCGCGAGCGGCGAAACAACAGCTCTCCCTCATCGACAACATCCTCACGTTCTCCCGCCTCGACCGCGGCAAGATCACGCCCAACCTGCAGGATTTCAATCCCTATCGGCTTTGTCGCGACGCCTACGAAGACGCGGTCAGCAGCTATCCCGACCTCACGCTGCGCTTCGAAAACGGCGCCACCGGCGAGGCTCTTCCGGAGCAGCTCGAAGCCAACGGAGACCCTTGCATGCTGCAGGAGATACTGGACAACCTCCTCAACAATGCCTGCAAATACACCGAAAAAGGCGTAGTGACACTAAAAACCGGATACAAGCGCCTCGCGGACGACCGCGTGCTCCTGCGGGCCGTCATCACCGATACCGGCATTGGCATCAGTCCTGAGCTCAAGAAAAAGCTCTTCGAACCCTTCACTCAGGAGGATACGACCTACACGCGGGAGTTTGGCGGGGCAGGCATCGGACTGGCTATCGTCAAGAAGCTGGTGCAAGTGCTCAAAGGAAAGATCGGTGTGGACAGCGAGCTGGGATCGGGTTCCCGCTTCTGGGTGGAGATCCCCCTCAGCCTCTCGCGGTTCGAGAATAAGCGAGCGGAAATCGCGAAACAGCCCCAAAAGCTCGACCCCAGCTTCATCCAAGGCCGCCGAATCCTCATCGTGGAAGACACGCCCGAAAACTCCGACGTAACCCGGCTGCTGCTCGAAGGCTACGGGGCGGAGGTGAGCGAGGTCTCGAATGGTTTGGAAGCGGTGAAGATGTGCGAGAAATCGACCTTCGACGCCATACTGATGGACTTGGCCATGCCAGTCATGAACGGATTCGAAGCCAGCTCGATCATCCGAAACGGATACGGCCCCAATGCCCGCGTTCCGATCATCACAATCACCGCAGACGTATCGGCGGAAGCGCAACGCCAGGCTCGCAAGCTGAACGTGCAAGGACACATCGTGAAACCGGTCGACATCTGGGAGCTTCTGGCATGCTTGAAACGCGTCCTCAGCTGACACCAAGGCAGTACGCGTTTGACTCCTCGCTCGCGGCGGGACAAGCCTAGCCAGCATGGGAAACGGTTCTCGCTCGAAGACGCTCCTCTACCTCGCAGGCAGCCTTCTCTCCCTAGGCGTCCTCGGCTTCAGCATCTGGTTGATCCATGAGGCGAACATCGGGCGCGACAACATCCTGTTTCAAACGGTTCGCGCCACTCCCTACGGTGACAAGATCGGTCACTTCCTCCTCGCCGGAGTCCTCACCTTGGCAGCGAACTTCGCTCTGAGGAACAAAGCCGCCCGCTGGGGACCGTTGCGCCTCCCATACGGCTCGCTCGTCATCCTCGTGCTCGTGATCACGGAGGAGAGCAGCCAGTACTATCTGCCGACGCGCAGCCTCGACCTGGTGGACGCTTTGGCGAACTTCGCTGGAATCGTCGTATTCAGTATTCCCGCACGTCTTCTAGACAAGCGTCGCGAGCGAAAAGTCAGGGCCGACCGGTAGCGGCCTACCTCCATTCGCCGCTTGGAAAACAAAGGATCCCCGCGCCATCAGCAACGGGGATCCGGAAAACGAATACAATCGGCCGGACAATCAGCCCGCCGCGATATCCAGAGCCTGATCGAGGTCCGCTAGGATATCGTCGATGTGCTCGATGCCCACCGACAAACGGATCAGCTCCGGCTTGATTCCCCCCGCGGCCTGCTGCTCCGGACTGAGCTGGCTATGGGTGGTGGTAGCTGGATGGATAGCCAGGCTCTTGGCGTCGCCCACGTTGGCGAGATGACTGTGGAGCTTCAGCGAATCGATGAACTTGGCGCCCGCTTCCTTGCCGCCCTTGATGCCGAACACCACCATGGAGCCGCCCTTGCCAGCGAGGTACTTGGCCGACTTCTCCTGATTCGCGTCGCCATCGAGTCCGGGAAACTTCACCCATTCCACATCGGCTCGCGACTGCAAGTGCTTCGCCACCGCCAAGGCGTTTTCGCAATGGCGCTCCATGCGCAGATGCAAGGTCTCGATGCCTTGCAGAAACATCCACGCGTTGTCCGGCGAGATACACGCGCCGAGATTGCGCAAAGGCACGGTGCGCATGCGCAGGATGAACGCTATCGGCGCCAGCGGCTCAGGCAGGTCGTGCCCCCAGCGCAAGCCATGGTAGGAATGGTCCGGCTCGTCGTAGAGCGGGAAGTTTCCGTTGGCCCAATTGAACTTGCCCGAGTCGACCACCACCCCTCCGATTCCCACGCCATGTCCGCCGAACCACTTGGTCAAGGAATGCACCACGATATCCGCCCCGTGCTCGATGGGACGCGTGAGGTAGGGAGTGGAAAAGGTGCTGTCGACCACCATGGGAATGCCGCGGTCGTGGGCGATCTTGCCAATCGCTTCCAGATCCGCCACGTCCAGCCCTGGATTGCTGACCGTTTCGCAGAACACCGCCTTGGTCTTTTCGTCGATGGCGGAGGCGAAGTTTTCCGGATCGTTCGGATCGACGAACTTCACCGTGATGCCGAGGGCCGGCAGGATGTCGTTGAACTGAGTGTAGGTTCCTCCGTAGAGATTGTTGGCGCTGACGATATTGTCGCCCGCCTTGGCCAGGTTGATCACCGTATAGAAAACGCCGCTGGTTCCGGACGCCACCGCGAGAGCCGCCGCCCCGCCTTCCAGCTCAGCCACACGCTTCTCCAGCACGTCCTGAGTCGGATTCATGATGCGGGTGTAGATGTTTCCCAGCTCCTTGAGAGCGAAGAGATTGGCGGCATGCTCGGTATTGTCGAACACGTAGGACGCGGTTCGATACACGGGCACGGCGCGCGATTTAGTGGTAGGGTCTGGCTCTTGACCAGCGTGGAGGCACTTCGTCTCGATCTTCATAAGTGGGTTGTAACTAGGGTTCAATCACAAGGCCGCCTCCAAGGCGGCGAATGAAAAGGGAGGCATCTTGGTACAGGCCGAAGGCCGGCACAATGCGGAATGCGAACAAATCTCTCATCAAAGCGAATGAAAAAGCTCGCATCCGCTCTTTCCACCTAAGTCATTGCATCCCATAAACAACTCCCTCTCCTCTACAATCCATGATTCCCTTTCTGAAAGGCCGCTGGACCGGACAAGCCGGGTACCGTCAGATTCTGACGGTCGCCTTTCCGCTGATCCTTAGCTCGGGCTCCATCTCGGTGCTGCTCTTCGTTGATCGCATGCTTCTGAGCTGGGACTCCAACGAAAACATCGCCGCCGTGCTTCCGGCCGGCATCCTGAACTGGGCTCTGCTCTGCCCCTTCTTCGGCACCGCCCTGTACACTTCGACCTTCGTGGCGCAGTACATCGGCGCGGGCAGACCGGACCGCGTGGGGGCTTCGGTGTGGCAGGGCATCTACATCTCCCTGATCGGAGCGTGCCTCATGCCGCTTCTAGCCCCGTTCGCCGATGAGATCTTCGCCCTCATCGGCCATGCCCCTGATATCCAAAAACTGGAGACCGACTACTTCCGCATCCTCAACTTCTGCGCTGGCTTCTTTCTCATAAACACCGTATTCTCCAGCTTCTACTCAGGCCGGAGCAAGGCGTGGACCATCGTATGGATCAACCTGCTGCTCACCGCCTTGAACACGCTGTTCGACTACGTGCTGATCTTCGGCAAGTGGGGCTTCCCCGCGATGGGCATCGTAGGCGCGGGCTGGGCCACCATGATCAGCTCCGCCATCGTGACCCTCGTCTACCTCGCCCTCTTCCTTAGCTCTTCCCAGGAAAGAGCCTACTGCACGCGCTCCAATTGGCGTTTCCAGCCCGAGCTCTTCAATCGAATGCTGCGCTTCGGTTTCCCATCCGGTATCCACTTCTTCCTGGACGTGATCGGCATCACCATCTTCATGCTTTTGATCGGGCGTATCGGAATTCTGGAGCAGGCCGCCACAAACATCACCCACCAGATCCATCTCCTCGGCCTGCTTCCTTTGGCCGGACTCGGCATCGCGAACGGAATTCTCGTCGGGCAATACCAGGGGGCCGGTCGTAGCGACCTGGCGGAAAAGACCACCTACTCCTCCCTGCAGTTGGCTCTTGGATACAACCTAAGCGTCACCGCGCTGTATCTGACGATCCCCTACCTTTTCATCTATCCGTTTCTTGCCGGACGCGAAAACGCTTTCCCTGCCGAGCTCGTCGAGCTTTGCACCCACCTGCTCCGCTTCGTAGCCGCGTTCACCATTTTCGAAAGCTTCGTCATCCTTTGCAGCTCCACCCTGAAGGGAGCGGGCGATACCAAGTTCGTCATGCGCACCCTCGGCATAACTTCCATCTTCCTGGTCATCATCCCCTCCTATCTGGTGATCGAGGTCTTCGCCCTGCCGGTTTCCTACGCCTGGGGCATCCTGGCCCTCAATCTCGCCGTGGCAGGCACCGTCTTCTTCATCCGATTCCGCTCCGGCAAGTGGAAGGAAATCAGCGTCATCGACTGACAACGACCTGCCGCGGCCTCCTAAAACCGCTTGTTCACCCCGATGCTGAGCAGGTCCACGGCCGCATCGATCTTCCCGATCAAATGCTGTCCCGCGGAGTGGCTGCTATTGTCGATCACGGGGTCGTCCACAAAGATATGGGTGTACGCTAGGTGGACATCGATGCTATCCGAGGCGGCGATGCTCAGGCCTAGCGATAGCCACATGCGATCCTCGTCCGGAATTCTCGGCGAACGCACTTCGTCATTGGGAACGGGAGACTCGTCGTAAGCGACCCCGAATCGTCCTCGGAGCGTGTCGCTGAACGCGTAGGTAGCCCCCAGACTGTACTTGTTCACGTCCTCCCAAAGCTCAGGGATGACGCTATCGGGAGGCGACGGATTTTCGAACTCTATGGTCAGGGTTTGGAAATCGCTCCACCAGGTGCGCGTCACGTCGCCCATCAGAGTCCACCTGTCATTGAGTTCATGATACATGGAAACGGAAGCGGAATCTGGAAGATCCAAGCTGACGGCGCCGCCCTGGTCCATGAAAGCGGGGCCGAGCAGACTCTGCAAGGGGCCGACCTCGAAGGTCGCCTGCCCGCTCAGATCCAAGGATATGCCAGAGCGATAGTGAGCGCCCAAACGCGTAGCGTCAGAAAGCTCGTAGATCAGGCCCAAATTGAAGCCCCAGCCTTCGCCGTCGCCTTCGAGACTCACCCCACCGTCATACTTGCCGGTGCCGAAGTTGGCTTGGATGTCGCCGGCCAGAGCCATGGTCTGCTGGTTCATCGGAATTCCCCCAGCCTGAAACTGGCTGAGAAACACCAAACCCATGTCGATGGCGTTGCTGAGCACGGCTTCGCCTTTCAGGTAGCTGAATCCGCCCCCCACCGAAAGCTTGTCGGATACTCGGTACGCCAGCGAGGGATTGAACAGCACGGTCTTGAGCTCCGTCTTGCGAGCGACGTACCGACCGACCCAGTCATCGTCGTATTCCGTCGTCAGTCCGAACGGAGCGGAAAGCCCCACTCCCCATACCAGATCGTCGTTGAGCGGAGCCACATAGTAGAGATTTGGCACCAGGGCGCCTTCATCCGAAGTGGCATTTCCACCTTGAGTTGGCGCACCCATGGTGGAGCTCCCCTGATTGGTGAAAGAAGCCTCCGGCAGGATGGCATGCAGTCCTGCGGAGAGTTGCGGCTTGTCGATCAGGGACATGCCTGCCGGATTGAAATATACGGTGCTCGCGTCCTCGGCCGACGCCGCTCCGCCCGCAAAGGCGTTGCCCAGTCCGGAGACGCCTTGCTCCTGGATGGCGAAGCCGGCCCCATGCGCGGAGACGCAGAAAGAAGTGAATGAAAAAAGCGAGGCGCCGCACGCGGCCAACAAGCGTGTTCGTGTCATACGGGGAGAAGAATGTCGTGAGGTTTTTTTCCGAGGAGCAGCCGCTCGAGCAATCGCTCCGGTTTGGGAGTGGGGATCAGTAGAGTTCCGCTTGCCCGATTATGCAAGTCAGAGGGCAGGTCAACGAGCCGAGAGACGACCTGTGAAAAAGCTAGGGTTTTCACCTATTCAGGCAAGAACTCGATCGCAAAGCTGGAGGAAACGTTGCGCAAGCCGCTGCCCGCATTCGTAGATGGCTTCCTGCTCTTTCTTGTACTGGTCGCGGCCCTCGACGGTTTCGATGAGTATCGGCTCGTATCCGTAGTCGGACAGCTCGTAGGGACTGGCCCGCATGTCCACTTCGCGAGCCCGCATAGCGAGAAGAAAGCTGTCTCGGATCAAATCGCTGCCTAGCCAAGGACAAAGCTTCGCGCTCCAGCGATACAGATCCATGTTGAAATGGATGCAGCCGAACTGCTCCATTTCCAGACGGTCCTCCCGCGTGGGCTGAAACTCGTTTCGCGGCGCGGCGGGCGCGGTGAAGAACCGGAACGCATCGAAGTGAGTGCAGCGAATGGAGCTGCCCTCCACCACCGCGTTGACCTCGCTTTGACTAAGCCGTAGCGGTACCTGACGATGGCGAACGTCCTCCGCCTTGTACACCATGGCCCATTCGTGAAGACCGAAGCAATTGAAACGCGGCGGGCGAGACTGGGCTCGCCGTATCAGCTGGCAGGTCCACTCCATCATGGCCCGGGTCGACTCGTCGAGACGCGAGCGGTCGAGCCGCACTCCATCCGTCGTCTCGCGATAGCGATCGTCCTCCAGAAACGAACGCGCCGCCTCGCCCTGCAGGACCTGGTCCACCGTCGGCCGCCAACGACGCAGCACATGACGTTTCACCTGATAGTACTCGAAGAGAAAGTCGTGCACCGGATGCTTCTGTCGGCTGGCGCGTCGATCTCGATAGGCATCGATCCATGGCCCCACCGCGGCCTCATGGGCTCTCGCCATGTTGAGCCAGCGTTTCTCAGGAAGCGGAACCAGCTCTTCGCCGGCCGTCACAAGGGTCTCTCGGCGATCCATCGCTCAATCTCCTGCTCGAAATAAACGTCCTCCAAAGCCTCTCGAGCCCAGAGTTCGTCCTTGCCCAGACGGTCCAAGACACGAGCGGCCATCACTTGAACCGCTGGCACCTCGCTCCAAACGCTTTTCGTAGCGCAGCGCCAGTGGGCCGGATCCAGGCGCTTGGGGTTTTCCAAGTCATCACGACAGGTCTGGCAGAGAAAAACGCAGCTTTCCGCCTGCGGCTCCTCCTCTTCCGGCGGGACTTCGTAGACGCTCAAGGACACCCCCGAAGCCTCGCATAGCTCGCACTTGGAGCCGGACCGACGCGTCAGCTCCTTGCCCAGCAAATTTACCTGAGCCATGCGAGCTTGATGCTTTTCGAAACCTTTCGCCATCGTGAAATCGCTTTTGATCGCTCGCCGCAGGTCTGGCAATGCCCAATCACGGCCCGCGCCCGCTCACCGACGACGATCCTCGTCCAGCGCGTCGTCGAGCGACTCCGCCAGGCGCATGTTGTCGTCCCTCGCCTTGCGTAAGTCCTCCGTCATGGCGTTGACCGCTACCAGCAGCGAGTCCATCTCGTCCTGACGCTGCATCTCCACGCGCTTGTCGAGGTCGCCAGCCCCCACCGCCTGACAATGCTCGATGATGGCTTCGATCGGCTGACGAAAATGGCGAGACATCCAAGACGCGATGACCCAGGACAGCAGGACCGCGATCACGATGCTGGCCGCTCCGACCTGCTTGATGCGGTCCAGCTTGTTGCGAACTTCCGAGGCGTTCATGTCGATGCCCACGAGAAACTCCCCCTTGCTGTTCAAAGTCGGGGCATAGCCGGAAAGAAAGGTGCCCCACGCGTCCGTCACGAACTCCTCGTCCGCAGACTGCTGAGTGAAACCGAGCATCAATCGCGGCGTCGCCGACTCATACACCCTACCCGGCAGGGCCTGATCCTCGGACTCGTCGGAATCAACCACGAAGCGCACCCTGCCATCTTCGTCCAAACGCATCACGTAGAGGTAAGCGACGTCCGCGTTGCTGCGACGCATCTGCCTCAGGCTCTCCAACGCTTCGACGTACTCCCGCTTGCTCACATCCCGCTCGAAACGCACGTCGCGCAGCTCGTTGGCATCGATCTCACGGCTGATCATAGCCGCCGTGCCGCTCAGACGGGCTCGCAACTGATCGAGCAAGCTATCACGCGCCGCCAGATAGAAGATGACGCCTACGGCGCTGGAGACGAAAAACGTGGCGAGGAAGTGGGAGAAGAAGAGTTTCCTTCGGAGGGGGAACGGAGGATTCATCGAGCTTGCGAAACACCGTAACAAGATCGTAACTACGGTCAACCGGAGAATCAGTCGCCCAGCTTATACTCGGTAAAATCGTTCACGATATCCTCGTAAGGGCGATCCTGCTTGAACAGCTTCAGAATTTCCAAGTGCTCCTGCTCGGTGGTGGGCCACTCCCGATGGTAGTCCGGAAGCATCAGCACCGTGTAGGATTGGGAACGTGTCACTTTTCGACGAATCACCAGCACGACTCGCATCCTTCCCATTCGCCCGCCGAGCTCAAGACCAGAAAGCGCGATTCGCGCTCGAGAGCGACCCTCCGCCCTCGGCGCTCCCGTGGAAAATGGAGACAAATCGCCCCGGTCCGACCAGAAAACGCGCGTGTATACAATTTTTTATGACAACTCCTTAGGGAACAGACCCCCACTAGGCAGTTCATCGCGCATGGAGACCTAGAGTCTTCCCTCTAAATGGCGTGAATTCTATTGCAGTCAGGCGACAAAAAGCACCAAGGTAAATCGCAGACTGGCGCTCATCGGCCCTGTGAAACTAGCCGTTTCAATCGAGCTCCCCAAACGCCGTCGCTACGACTCTAACCCGCAACTTCTGGATACGACTCATGGACCGAATAGGCTCAAATCCTTATCTCAATACCACCCGTCTCTACCAGCAATCCCTGCAGCAGCGCCAAGAGACCCATCAGAGCCAGTCGAACGCGTCCAAGATCGAGACAAGCGCCGCCACCCAGAAGACCGACCCCAGCGGATTCTCCAGCATGTTCGGAGACAACGAATTGCTCAAGCTGCAAGGAAATCTGGAAGCGATCGCCCAGATGGCCGAGCACGCCCTGAAACGCTTCGACGGTTAGCCCTTTTCTCCCATGCTTCGCGCCGGCATCATCGGCACCGGACGCATCGGATCCTCTCTCGAAAAGGACCCGCTCCGGCCACCCGGATCGTCGCACGCCGGTTCGTACGCCCTCTCCAAGGAAGTGGAACTGGTCAGCGGCTGCGATATAGATCCGGCGGCGCTTGCCACGTTCGGCGACGACTGGAAAATCGAATCGGACCACCTGTATTCAAATTTTTACGACATGCTCCGTTCGGAACGGCTCGACATCGTCAGCGTGTGCGCCTACGCCACCGAACGTCTGGAAATGGCCCAAGCTGCTCTGGAAGCGGGAGCGAAAGGCCTCTGGCTTGAGAAGTCCCTCGGTTGCAGCCTCCAGGAAGCGGATGCGATCGCGAGACTCCTGCATCAGCGCCAAGCGGTCGGAGTGGTCGACTATCCGCGACGAGGCAGAGCTCCCTATCGCAAGATCAAGTCGCTGATCGACCAAGGCGACTTCGGCAGGCTGCAAAGCGTAACCTGCCACATGACCCATCAGCTGATCCACACCGGGACCCATGCCTTCGACGTCATTCGCTACTGGTGTGGCGAAGCGTTGCAGGCCAGAGGCGTTCTTGAGAACGCAGCAGGCCAATCAAAGGAAATCGTCGACCAGGGAGGCAGCGGGGAGTTCGCCATGAGCTCCGGTACCCAGGTGTTCGTTTCCGCGTATCGAAAGAAGTACTACATCTTTCAGTTCGACCTGATCTTCGACGACGCCCGCATTTTGATCGGCAACGACATCGCCAAAGTCTACCGACCTGCCCCGAGCACCAACTACAGCGGATTCAAGGAACTCTTCGAGCAGCCAAGCTTCGACTGGGGCCCGTCCTACGGGCGCGACATGGTCGGCGAGCTGGTTCATTGCGCGAAGACCGGCGAGGAGCCGCTCTTTTCCATGCGCAACGCCACTGAAGCGCTGCGCATGGCCCTCGCTCTCTTCGCTTCCGCTCGCGAAGGTGGCGTCGCGATCGATCCGCGAACGCTCGAGCCGGACTTTCGAATCGAAAACCACTGATTCGACCGAAGGCCGCAATTGCGTTTGCCAGCCCGCGGCCAGCCGCTAAAGCTCTCAGTTCATGCCAGATCTCAGCGACTTTAGAGAAGAATACGGCCACGACATCCTGACCAAGGAATCAGTCCATCCCAATCCGGTGGAGCAGTTTCGCATCTGGTTCGACTATGCGGTGTCGCAAAAAATAACCGAGCCCAACGCTATGAGCCTCGCCACGGTGGACGAGCACGCCCAGCCTTGGCTCCGCACCGTGCTCCTAAAGGCCTACGACGATCGCGGTTTCGTATTCTACACCAACTACGACAGCCGCAAAGGCAAACAGCTCGCCAACAATCCAAAGGCATCCGTACTCTTCCCCTGGATACAGCTGGAGCGACAGGTGATCATCAATGGGGAGGTGGAGCGGGTCTCCAACAGCGAGTCCTTGAAATACTTTTCCAGCCGCCCGTTTGGCAGTCGCCTCGGAGCCTGGGTCTCCCAGCAAAGCTCCGTCGTATCCTCGCGCTCCCTGCTGCTCGCCAAGCTGGAGGAGATGAAGCGCAAGTTCAAAAACGGCGAAGTGCCGCTGCCGTCCTTCTGGGGCGGCTATCGCGTGAAGCCGAAAACCATCGAGTTCTGGCTGGGCGGCAAAAACCGCATCCACGACCGCATCTTCTACTCCAGGCGAGAGGACGGGACGTGGAGCATCGAGCGGCTCGCCCCGTAAACGGAGGCACCCCTCGGGGCCCTTCGCCGCGCGTCGCAGGCGCCGGCTCAGCGCTGCCAAGCGGGGGACCAACAGGTCGTGCGCCCGCCTATTGTTTCCCGAACGAGCGGCTTTCCGGTCGCCGGGCAGTCGCCTCCATCCTTCCAACGATGCTGGAAGAGCCAGGTCTCCGGCGGATCGCTGTAGTCACCCCCAATCGTCCGTATCGCTTCCGCGCATACAAAGCGTAGCTTCTCGAAGAGGGCATCGCTTTCCTTCTTCGACAAGCTCTCAACCTTCCGCGAAGGTCGGACACGAGCCTGCCAAAGGATCTCGTCCGCCATCCAATTCCCAACTCCAGGAAAGTACTCCTGCTTGAGCAGGAAAGCTTTCAGCACGCTGCGGGGCGAGCGAGACAGGATCTCCTCGAATCGTTCCGGAGTGAACTGCTCGTCGTGCGGCTGGGGAGGAAGCTCGCGCCACCAAGCAGGCAGATCGCCCTCGGTCCGGTGAAAGGCCACTTTTCCGAACTGTCGAGAATCCTGAAAAACCAGCAGCGTCCGCTCGCCCCGCAAGACCAGGTGATCATGCTTGACTCGCTCATAGTCGAGGTTCTCGCGACGCAGCGACCCGGTCATTCCAAGGTGGATCTCAAGATACGATCGATCTCCGAAGGAGAATAGCATTCGCTTGCCATGCGTGTATCCAGCTTTCAAGACAGAGTCGTCCAAGGCTGATCGCAGCGTATCCGCATCGCAATGACGGCAGCAACGCGCCTTAGGCGAGATCCAGTCGAGGCGAAACCGCTGCCCGACCGCCGCCTTCCATTTGGAGGCGTGAAAGGCGACTTCCGCTAGCTCCGGCATCGGTTCTATCGAAGCTGCCAGCGGTAGTGATAGGAGCTGAGGAGTTCGGGTCCCTCGTCCTTCACAGCTACCACATCCTCGATGCGACAGCCGCCGATGCCCGGGTAGTACAGGCCTGGCTCGACCGTGATCACCGCGTTGCGCTTGAGCTTTTGAGACACGATGGAAACGCGTGGAGCTTCGTGCACCTCCAAGCCCAGCCCGTGACCCGTTCCGTGGATGAAACCTTCCGCCCCGGACTGTCCCCGGCGAGTTTCAAAGCCCAGTTTGGCGAACGTTTCCACCACGTGGCCGTGCACCGTTTTCCCATTCACTCCGGTCTTGACGCGCCCGATCGCGCTCTGCTGCGCTTCGAAGACCGCTTCCACGATCCCCTTTTGGGCGTCGGAAGCCTTCCCCTTGAGAAAGGTGCGCGTCATGTCGCCGTGATAGCCCGTTTTCGAAACTCGAGGGAAAACGTCCACGATGATCAGCTCGTTGGCCCGCAAGGGCCCCGTGCCGACGCAGTGCGGATCGCAGGCCTGGTCGCCGCCAGCCGCTATGGTATCGCTGGAGATCGATCCCGCTTCCAAGCAGGCGATTTCGATGAGGCTCCTGAGACGCTCCGAGCTGAGCAGCTTGCCGTCGAGGTAGAGTTTGCCCTTCTTCACCACGCTCCTGCGCAGGGCTTTCTCCGCGGCTCGAATGCCCGCGGCGCTGCAGCGGTTTCCCTCTTCGATGAATGCCAGCTCCTGATCCGTCTTGGTTTCCCGCTTCGGAAACAAGGAGCCATCCACCACGTTGATCTCCAAGCCAAGTTCCAGAAGCTTGAACGCGAGACCGCTGGGGAAGTCGCTTGGCACCTTGAAGGCGGCGATTTCGAACTCCTTGGCGATCACGAAGACCACCTCGGCATATCCCACCTTGGCCCGCTGAAACTGCTCCCGAGCCATCTCGAGGTAGATTTCGAGCGGCAGCACCACGTCGAACTTGGATTCCTTCAGAGCCCGGGCGTATTCGAGCTGGTTGAGAACCGCGTACCATTTGCGACCCTTGCTGAAGGAGAGAAACGCATCCGGCACGCCGAAGCCTCCGATGTAGAGCTGGTCGGCGCTTTTTTGCGTATCTGCAAACAGCAGCGGCGACGCGGTGGTCTTGGCGGACTTTCGGGCGGATTTCTTCGGCATAGCCCCCAGCAAATCGCGTCCGCTCCAACTGTAAAGCGCCGAAGCGAAGGCTCTCAGTGATCCGCCACGTAGGCCTCGAGCAGCTCGCGGGAAATCCGATACTTGCCGGCGCAGCGCGGGCAGTTCACTTCGATCAGCTCTTCGCCGAGAAACAGCTCCTCCGCATCGCTGAGAAACACTGGGGCCAGGGTCTTGAGGATGCGCTCCTGGTTGCAGCCGCAGCTCCAGCGAACGAAGCGCGTCTCCAAATCGACCACCTCCTCGTCCTCCTCCAAGCTCCTCACCTGCTCCATCGTGAGCCCCTTGAACCAGTCCACGTCGTAGTCCGGATGAGCCGCCACGATGGCGTAGTCATCCGGTTCGATCTCGAAAAACCGGGCCGGACGCTGCTCGCTGAACGCGTAAAAGGTCTCCACCGCCTGAATCATGTCGCCGCCTTGAAACCCCACCACCGAACGGTGCGGATCGCGGCCGCGACGCACGATGTCCTGATAGAACGCGTTCTCCTCGGCGGGTTTCACGTTTTCGGTGTAGATGCGGCCCACCACCTGGCCCGTGCCGGTATCGCCCCCCAGGAAGACGTTCAGCAAGGGATCCTGAAAGTTCACCGTCCAAGCAAGCACGTCGTTTCTCGGATGGGAAATGCAATGCAGGCTGAAGAGAGCCAGAGCGGTCTTGAGCCGCTGATCGTGCGAAGGCTCCAGCTCGATGCGGTTGTCCTTGAGGTGGAGATAGTAGTCCACGTAGAGCTGGCTGAAGTTAGCCCGGGCGTAGAGCACGTTTCTCCCGCGCACGAAGCGGGACTTGATGGCGAGAAGATCTGACTCGTTGGAAGGAGACTGGTCTGGCATAGGCTGCTTTTGTAAAAGCCTGCCTCAGATCTCAAGCCCGAGAGCTCTCTGACGGGAAACTTATTTGCCTCCTGCCACCGCCAAGGTCCGACGAAGCTCTCGCGCCCGCGAGCGAAAGTGCTCCGCCCTTTCGTGACGCGGATCGATCAGCAGCAGTTCGTTGTAGGCCTGCAAGGCCCGCCTTGGCTCGCCTACCTGCTCGCCGAGCTCGGCCAGCAATTCGAGCACCTCGATACGGATCGACTCCACCGGCAGACCCATTTCGTAGGCCGTTTCCAAATGCTCAAAGGCCGCTCGAGCATCGAGATCGAAATGCACGTAGGCTTCGCCGGCGATGCGGTGGAAGTTTCGGCGGATCTCCGGCAAGCTCAGGCTCGCCGCCATGCGTTCCAGCTCGCTCAGCCGCCGGGCCACGTCGGGCTCTTCGCCCTGCTCGTCGTAGATTTCCATAGTCGCGTACTTGATGAACGCCATCTGCCCGAAGAAGCGGTCCTTGTTCGGCAGGTAGAGATCGTAGTACAGCTGCTTGGCCACGGTCATGTCCTGCTCGATCGGATTGGACTGAGCGATCCGAGCCAGGTAGTAGAGCGAAGCCAAACCGATGGCGTCGGAGTCGTTTTCAGCCACCAGGCTGCGAAAAAGGCTTTGGGCGTAGCGGTACGGCTCCTCCCCGCCCTCCAGCTCGATCTTGCCGTGCAGCACGTCCAGGGCTTCGGTGTAGGCTCCGAGGCGCTTGTTGCTCCTGCCGAAGGTGCGGAGGCGAGTGAACTCCGCCGAGCTGTCGCTGTAGATCAGCATGGCCTCCTCCTCCCAGATCGGGCGACCCTCCTCCTGAGCCATGACCCGGGGAGCATCTTGAAGGAAATACGCGAGGGAGACGAGTGCGAGAAGGGAGTATGCGCTCATGGTATCGGATAGTACGGGGTAGTGGCTGAAATAGTTTCCTAGTGATGGGCGACGACCACGCAACATATGATTCGCTGAACAGTCAAAGAATCGCCTGAAAGCCCAATCCGATAGAGTCTTGCCTTAAAACCGCTTTAGCCAGACCCTCGAGATCCCCGTTTTCTCCCCGCGCCTGCCAGCCAATGCCCACAACGCCGACGACTTCCCCCTACCGCGCCATCGCCAAACTGCTGGTTCTCGCCACCGTGCTGGTCGCGGTGTCCGGCTGCGTCTACCTGCGACTGCTTCGCTTCAAAGGCCACCTCAAGGAGTTCGAGCAATACGTGCAGGTGGACCGCTCCCACGGACTGGCTCTCATCTTCCTCGAGCCGGCGCTCAGGGACGAGGATTTCATCTTCATCACCGAGTCCGAACCCACGCTCAAGCAAGCCCTGCCCGGATCCCCATCCGGGGAGGTCTGGCACTGGGTTTTCGAAAAGGAGCTGCCGGCGGAATCGGGGGCGGAGCCTTTCGATATCCTTTTCCGGACCACCTTCGAGGACCACTTGCTGACCCGCATCGACTTCGACCCCGAGCTGCTCTCCGCCATACCCAAAGACTTCATCGTGGAGCTTTTCAAAAGCATGGGCAAAGCCCGCATCAACAAGCTCAGACGCAGCGCCACCGCCAAGATGTCGCGCGACGCGCTGGTCGACGTGCCTCTGCCCAGCCTCAAGGAAATCGAATCTGTCATGGGTGATCCGAGCGAGCGGGAGACCAAAGGGAAACGATCGCTCTGGCGCTACGAGTTCAACTTTCACAATCCGGAAAACCGCGAGCTCTCCGGACAGTTTCGCATCGTATTCAAATCCGATAGCAGGGACCTGGACCAGCAGATCACCGGTTTCGAAGTCTCCGGAAAGGGACGCTAGCGCAGCGCCGGGATGCTGATGCTCCTCGACGGGATAGGGAAAACCGCTCGAAGCAGGGCCTAAGGCGCCGTGGCAGCCGTTTCCCCCTCTTGCATCTTGCCCTTGTATCGGCGAGCCAGCGTTTCGTCGCCTAGCTCCAAGGCCTTTTCGTAGCCTTGACGGTAGATGGCCCTCGCTTCTTCCGCTCGGTCCTGCGTGGCGAGAAAGGATGCGTAGAGACCATAGGCGTTGAGCGAATCCGGGTTGGTCTCCAACAACGTTCTGAAAGCAGCTTCCGATGCTTCGTATTCACCAAGCTCATACCGCATGGTGGCGATCCCCGCTAGGATCTCACCGTTTTCCGGATCGAGCTGATGGGCTTTCTGCAGCGACTGCACAGCACGGTCCAATTCGCCACCCTCCGCCTTCAAGTATGCGAAAAACTGATACGTGTGCACCATCATGCGCTCCACCTGCGCATTGTCTGGATGCTTTTCGTAGACCGACTCCATGAGGTCCAAGGCTTCTTTCCCTTCCCGGTTGGTTAGCAGCAAATCGGTTTTCAGCAAATACGCTTCCACCAGATCCGTATCCTTTTCGATAAGAGTAGAAATCAGGGCGTCGGCTTGCTCCAACTTCTCCTGCGTGCGGTAGGCGTCCGCCAAGAAGAAGACCGGACCATGCTCCTCCGGGTGCGTTTCGATGGCTCGCTTCAGGATGGAAATGGCGGCATAGGTTTTCCCCCGAGCGATATAGACCCGACCAAGCTCCTCCATCAGATCCAGCGAATCCGGAAACGCCTCCGAGCCGATCTTTAGCATTTCGATGCTAAGCTCCGGCCGCTCCGCCGCAGCGAGCACGCGGGCAACCTTGAGAAAAAGCTCCTCCGTACCGCCGAAGGTCTCGATGGCGCGGTTGAAGACGAAGATCGCTCGTTGAACGTCTCCAATCTTCAAATACATATCCCCGATCGCTTCCAGCTTCTCGAGGCTCTCGCCATTCGCCTCCACGTCGTCCAAGGCGAAGCGCAGCTGGTCGATGAGCGAAATGCTCTCTGTCGCCGGTTCCGGTGAAACGGCCTCGCTCTGCTGCCCATCCTGGGCGCAGAGGTTGATCGCGGCAGCGAACGCGAGAACACTGTATGAAAAACGAATACGAAACATCGGAAAGCCTTCGGGTCGGGGTTGTCGTTGGGACGCAAGAAGGCCATACATTGGCTCGGTCTTCCTGCGAAAGGCAAGTATTCTCGCCCGGCCCGTTCGATCAAGGGAGCCGGCGATCGCCTGCTCTACTTCTTATTCAGCTCCTTGCGCAAGGACTTCGCAGTGAGCAGATAATAAACTTCCTCCGCGATGTTCTGAGCATGGTCGGCGACGCGCTCCAGGGATTTGGAGATGAAGACCAACTCAGTGAACGCCTCCACCTGCGAAGGGTCGCTCTTCACGCTGTCCACGAAATGCTGGAAGTTGAAGCGGTTGAGAAAGTCCACTTCCTTGTCGCGCTCGCAAATGGGATAAGCGCGATTGGAATCCTCGTCGATGAAGCAGTGCAAGGCATCGTGCAGCATGCTCACCGCCAGCTCGCACATGCGCGGCAGCTTGCCGAGGTCGTCGATGGAGCCGCCCTTCTTCAGGATCCTCGCCGTGCGCTTGGCCATGCTGGTGGCTTCGTCGCCGACGCGCTCGAGATCGTGGCTGGCTTTGATCGCCACGAAAAGCAGGCGCAAGTCGCGAGCGACCGGGGCGCGAAGACTGATGTAACGTGCCACCTCGTCGTCGATCTGCGTCTCGATTTCGTCGATACGATCATCGGCGTCCTTCACCTCCTGCGTCAGAGCGAGGTCCGACTCGAGCATGGCTCGCATAGCCAGGTTGACGTTGGCGATCGCGCGTTCGCCCATCACCATCAAGTGGGATCGAACGGCTTCGAGCTCTTCGTGAAAATAACGCTTCATACGGCTAGTGGACCCCTAGGTAAATGCTCAGGGCAGGTCCTGCTGGATTGGGCACGGAAGCTAGGAGATGCCCCAGCTGCGGTCAAAACAAAAGCAGTCCCGGACGATCTTAGCCAAAACGCCCCGAAATGTAGGCTTCGGTCTGCTCGTTCTTCGGGCTCATGAAGATCTCATCGGTCGGCGCCATTTCGATCAGTTTTCCGAGATAGAAGAACGCGGTCTTGTCCGAAACGCGGGCCGCCTGCTGCATGTTGTGGGTCACGATCACGATGGTGTACTGGTCCTTGAGCGAGTGGATCAACTCCTCCACCTTGGCCGTGGCCACCGGATCGAGAGCCGAACATGGCTCGTCCATCAGGAGGATGTCCGGCTCGACCGCCAAGGCCCGAGCGATGCAGAGGCGCTGCTGCTGTCCGCCCGAAAGGCTCAGTCCGCTGGTATCCAGTCTGTCCTTCACCTCGTCCCAGAGGGCGGCTCCTTTCAGGCAGCGTTCCACGGTCTCGTCGAGGCGGGACTTCTTATTGATTCCTTGGATACGCAGACCGTAGACCACGTTTTCGTAGATCGACTTGGGAAAGGGATTGGACTTCTGAAACACCATTCCGACCTTCTTGCGCAGTTCGATGGTATCCACGCGCTGGTCGTAGATGTCGGCTCCATGCACCTCGATCTTGCCGCGTCCGATGCGGGCCACCTCGACCAGATCGTTCATGCGGTTGATGCAACGCAACAGGGTGCTCTTGCCGCAACCGGACGGTCCGATGAACGCCGTCACCTCATGCTCCTTCATGTCCATGTTGATGTCGAAAAGCGCCTGCTTTTCGCCATAGTAGAAGTCGAAGTCCGAGATGCGGATGAGGGGACGCGATGTTTCAGAGGAAGCGGATGACATAGACTTGGAGGTCTTATGTGTTTTGTTACGGACGAGCTTGTCGGTTACCATAGACATTACCAGCGATATTTATTCCGCATGCGGATTCTGAGGATGATGGATGCGAGGGCGATCGACGCCACCAAAGCGAGGAAAACGAAGGCGGTGCCGTACTGCATCCGCTCGGTATACTCGTTCTGGGGAATCTTGGAACTGACCACGTAAATGTGATAAGGCAAGGCCATGACGCCTTGGAAGAAGAAGTCGCTCCAGCGCTCGAGGCCTTCCCATGGAAGCTGGTCGCGCATGGCGTAGGCCGCGGTGAACATGATAGGGGCCGTCTCGCCCGCCACTCGGGCCACCCCGATGATCGAGGAGGTCAAGATGCCTGGCATGGCGTAGGGCAGCACGTTGGTGCGAATGGTGGTCCACTTGCTGGCTCCCAAAGCCAGCGACGCCTCGCGCAGCCCTTGCGGAATCGCTCGCAGCGACTCCTCGCTCGCCGAGATGACGATGGGCAAGACCATGAAGGCCAGGGTGAACCATCCTGCGAGCAGCGACGTTTCCCAGCCAAAGGCCAGCACGAACATGCCCACCCCGAAAATGCCGAACACGATGGAGGGCACCCCCGCGAGGTTCAGGATCGATAGGCGCACCACGTTAAGCGTTCGCCCCGGACTGGAGTATTCGCTCAAAAAGATGGCGCTGAGCACGCCCAAGGTCAGAGCGATGGCCATGGACCCCATCACCAGCAGGAAGGTGCCAACGATGCAGGGCCAGATGCCGCCGCCGGAGTAGGCGTAGGTGGTGGTGGAGATCTCGACTCCCTGCTCGTTTTCGAAGGCTCGGAATTCGTTGTCGCTCATCTCGTACTGCTGGCCCTGATACTCGAAGACGTGCAGGGTCTGCGGGGCCTCGGTCAGAAACTCCACGTTGACGAAGGGATAGGAGGTCTGGAACACCGTTTGACTGCCTTTGAAGATGATAGTCAGAAAGATGATCGACGCGCAGAACAGGATGAAATAGGTGCCCGCGCGGAAGCCCCAGAAGACCAGCTTTTCGGCGGTCTTGGCCTTGGTCGGGCGAGCGTGAAAACCGGTATAGGTTTCCTTGGCGGGTTCTTCTGGGAGGGTTGCTACGGAACTCATCTGAATCTAGCCTCGGGAAATCTGATACTTGAGCACGATCTTCTGAGCCATGTAGTTGATGGCCAGGGAGATGATGAAGAGGGTCATGCCCACCATGAAAAGGGCCCGGTAGTGGATGCTGCCATTGACCACCTCCCCTAGCTCCTGGGCGATGATGCCGGTCATGGTGTGCACCGGCTGGAAAAACGCTCCCAAGCCTTGGGTGAAGTCCGGGATCTCGATGCGGTTGCCGGCGCAGAGCAGGACCACCATGGTCTCGCCGATCACGCGACCGAAGCCCAGCAGCACCGCGGAAATGATCCCGGAGAGCGAGGTCGGCACGATGATGCGCCAGGTGGTCTGCAACCGGGTGGCTCCCATGGCCAGAGACGCTTCCTTGAAGGACTTCGGCACGTTGTTGATGGCGTCTTCCGCCAGAGTGAAAATGGTGGGAATGGCCATCAAAGCCAGCAGGCAGCCCGCGGTGAAGGCGGTCAAACGCTCGCTGAGCGGCATGAAGTCGAGCCAGGCGAAGATCTCCATGTGGGAGGTCTCCCGCAGGAATTGCCCAAAGATGGCGATACCGAAGAAACCGATCACCACGGAAGGGATGGCGGAGATGAACTCGATGTACGGCTTGATGAGGTTCTGCTCCACCGGCTTGGCGACCTGGTTCACGTAGATGGCGGCTCCCACGCCCAGAGGTACCGCGATGAGCATGGCGATGAATGCCACCAGAAGCGAACCGGAAAACAGCGGCCACAAGCCGTACCAGTCCTGAATGGAGCTGTTGGTGGTCCAGTTTTCCCCGAAAACGAAGGCGGTGAAGGCTCGGAACATGCCGACCGGCTCGTCGCTATCCCAGTTGGCCAGCTTGGCTTCGTAGTCAGGCATCTCCGCGATGAACATGCGGGCCAGCTCGGCGAAGCGCTTCATCTTTCGGTCGAGCGCCGGCACCCCGATGGTGGGCAGATTCTCGAGCGCCTGCTCGATGCCGCTTTCAAGGTTCTCGTTGATCTCCTCGAAGCGTCCCGCTTCGTCGCGCAGCATGCCCACGATCAAACTCAGATCGATGTCCTGCACCTCCACTTCGGCGGCGTCCTCGGTGCGTCCGAGCTCCAGGAGGTTCTCCTTGTGCTCGGCCAAGTGAAGCGACTCCTGGTACATGTTTCGCGCTTCGATGGCCAGCTCGGTGAGCTCCATCACCTGGGTGCGCAGCGGCAGACCGAGATCCTCGAACTCGTAGATGAAGTCCGCGTAGGCGTTGAGCTCCGACTTGATCTCGGAAAACTCCATGCCCTGCTCGCTCAGCATGGAGGAGTGGTCGGCCCGAATGGAATTCAGGTAGCGGTTGAGCTGCGTCAGAGCCTCCTGCTCCTGACTCATGATCTCCACGTACTCCAGACCGGACTTGCGATAGAGCTCCAGGCTGGTGCGGTATTGCCCGAAAAACCCGACTCCCTCCTTGAAGAGGAAAAACGTGATCAGCGCCAGCACCACGATAGACACCAGGGCGTTTCCGCCGAAGAGCCCCTTCAAGGCCTGATCCTTGTCCAGGCCGAGGAATCGTCTCTGCTTCGAGTGCAGGTTATAGCGGTTTTCGTCTTCTTGGCTCATGCGTCAATAGTCTCGCTCACGGGTCCGCATTGCTGCGCAAGCCATCGGGCGAGGGCAATCGTTTAAAAAAATCGTAACGGCTTCGTAAGAACGGGAAGAGGCGTTCCCAAGTAAAAACCGAGAACGCCTCTCGAAAGTATCGCGAAATCTCTACGGGCTAGAGGATGGAGATGAAGTGAACGTCCTTCACGATCTTCTGGCCTTCAGGGCTGAGGCAGAAGTCGATGAACTCCTGCACGATGGGACGAAGCTCCTTCTTGCCGTCCTTGTAGAAGTAAAGCGGACGAGCGAAGGGATAGGACGCCTTCTCCGGCGTGACGCCGTCAACGGGAAGGGTCTTGATGCCCGGAGTGCCCAGGTAGGCGAGACCGACGTAGCCGATGCCGTTGGGGTTCTTGGCCACTTCGGAAGCAATCTGCTCGTTGCCGGCCATCTTCTGCGACGAAGCTGCGTAGTCGCGCTTCTTGAGAGCCATCTGCTGGAAGACCGCGTAGGTGCCTGAGGAGGTGTTGCGGGTGTAGATGGAGATGTCGCCGGACTTGCCGTTGATGGCGCTCCAGTCCTGCACGTCGCCGGTGAAGATCTTCTCCACTTCGCGCGAGGAGATCTGGTCCATGGGATTGGCCTCGTTGACGATGATGGCGATGCCGTCCTTGGCCACTTCGATGGGCACCATCTTGACGCCCTTGAGCATGGCCTTGGACTCTTCGGTCTTCTTGGCCTCGCGAGAGGACATGCCGAGATCGGCAGTGCCGTCGATGACCGCGGCCACGCCAGTGGAGGACCCTTCGGCGGCGATTTCGAAAATGACTTCCACGCCATCCTTGGACTTGATGGCCTTGAACTCCTCGGCCAGCTGCGGGACCATCTTGGCTCCGAGAGTGTCCGAGCCCTTGATTACGATCTTCTCAGCGGCAGCGGCCAAGCTGACGAAGCCAAGACTGAGGGCCAACAGAGCGGTTTTCTTTGCGATGCGGGATGCGCTAATTGCTTTCATAGGTCTAGTATGTCTTTTCCGGATGAACAGTCGTCCGAATCTAAGGGGAATTCTTGACCAAGGCCATTCCGAGCCAAGCGCTTAATTGTCACTTTTCGGTTACGGCCAAGGGGCGGACGCCCCCCTTTCGAATCGCTGATCGTACGAGGATTTCTATCGATAAACAGTTGATTGTTAGAACTTAACCGCAGCGTCGATCTGCAGGAGCTTGACGTCGTCCTTGGCCACGACAGCGGCATCGTAGGCGTCGTCAATGGTGTCGCTGTCCATGTAGGTCAGGCCAGCGGTGAAGAAGTCCGTCACGGCGTACTTGTAGCTGAGAACGAAGCCCGCGTGGTTCATGCTGTTCTTGCCGAAATCCGAGTCGGTCAGATTTGGAGTGAACGAGGCGCCTTCGATGTGACGGTATTCCAATCCCGCCTGCCAGGTTCCGGCCTTCTTGGCGCTGCCGTACTGATAGCCGAAGTTGAAGAAGGTGTCTTCGTCGCCAGCGTTGGCGCTGTAGAACGGAGAGTCCACATCCGCCACCGCGTCGTCCGCCGAGAAGTTCATTCCGACGGTGCCGTAGAGCTTCTGGCCGATTCCGTTTTCGCCCTTGAAGGAATACTCCACCGGTACCGCCAGAACATGGAAGTTGCGGAAGTACTTGATGGCGTTTTCGCCCTTGAAGGTGGCGCTCTCGGAGACGTAGGACTCGCCGTCAGTGGTGGCGAAGAAGATAGGAGCCACGGTCAAGCCTTCGCCATTGCTCCACTCCGCCTGGGCCGCGAAAAGGAAATCGTCGTCGCCGGAGCCCGCCTTGTCCTCGCGCTCCTCGTCGATGATGTACTGGCCGAGGTTGAGCTTCCAGGAACCGAAGTCGAAGGACTCGGAAATGCCTTCGGGGTTGATGTCGCCATCCCAGAAGGCGCCGTCGATAGTGAAGGGATGCTTGTGCTTGCCGAGGCTGATCTCCATGTTCTCGCCTTCGTAGTTGAGGTACACCAGTCCGAGGAAGAGCTCGTCGCCGACCTTGTCGAAGAAGCCGCCGAAATTGTTGTTGGTGGAATCGTTGGCGGAACCCGATTCGACCCGCACGCCCAACGAAAACGGGCTTTCAGCAAAGCCGTACTCCGCCCCGAAGCGAGCCCGATAGCGCCAGCGCAGTCGGGTGTCGTTGTCGTCCACGTCCTCGCCCTGGAAACGGAAACGGGCGTCTCCGTAGAGCTTGAGATTGTCCAAGGCCTTGGGCATGGGCACCGCATTGGCCGGAGCGGCCGAAGCGACGGTGGCCTTGGCTTCCTGGGTCGCGGCGGCGACCGCGTTTTCCACGATTTCCGCTTCCGCCGCTGCTGCTACCATTTCCACCTCCTGGCGGATCTCGAGAGCTTCCTCCTCTGTCAGGATGCCCTTGCGAACGAGGACGTCGATTAGGATGTCGGAAGTATCGGCCCCAGCGTGAAGCTGGTGAGCGAAGGGAGCAGAAAACAGCGCTCCAGACAAAATAGCTGTTTGAGTAAGCTTATTAAGTTTCATGAGTGGCTTGTGAGTTACGGGGAGGCGCCGGGCGGAACCCTGCGCACTCCTAGCCAACTGACTCTGAAAAATCCCGAATGCGAGGGGATTTTGGCGTTTCGCGGCGGCGTCACGGACATGTAACTTCGCCGTAACCTTTCCGTAACATTTGACCAAAACCCTAGGGGTTCCGCCGGCGGTTTGGCGCGCAATCGGCGCCGTTATGTTACAGTGAGCAGCCGAACGAGCCCCTCCCAGTGCCGAAGCGGATGGCCCCAGCCGGGCCGAGCGGCCTGAGCGCACCCGGCAGCCTCATCCAAATGAGGATCCGTTTCGCCTTATTTCATTGCTCCGGAAGTGGCGACCGCGAAGCATAGGTCGCATGCCCCCTCCCCTCGCCCTCAACCAATTCCTCGTCAAGGAACATGTCGGCCTCTTCAAGGCCGCCAACAACTTCGACATCCTCGATCCCGCCACCGGCCTGCCGGTCATGGAATGTCGTGAGGAAAAGCTCGGAGGCTTCACCAAGCTGATGCGCTTCACCGACTACAAGCGCATGACGCCGTTTCACATCGAGATCCGCGAACCGAACGGACCCACGCTAATCCAAGTCAAGCGCGGCGTCTCGTTCTTCCTCTCAGAAGTGGAGGTGCTCGACGGCGAAAACAACCTGCTGGGCCGCTTCAAGCAGCGCATGCTCTCCATCGGCGGGAAGTTCGACGTGCTGAGCGCCGACAACAGCTTGCTCTGCTCGCTGCAGGGAAAATGGACCGGCTGGGAATTCTCCTTCGGGCGCGAGGGCATCGAGTTCGCCCGCGTCTCCAAGAAATGGTCCGGCGTCGGCAAGGAGTTCTTCACCAACGCCGACAACTACATCCTGGAAATCAGTCCGGATCTGGAAGCGGATCATCCGCTGCGAAAACTGATCATCGCCGCCGTCATGTGCATCGACATGGTGCTGAAGGAGTGAATTCGCCAGCCGCCCTCCCGCCGCCTTCAACCCCAATCATCCAAGACCATGAGATTCGAACACTTCGCCATCAATGTGCCCTCTCCGGCTCGCGTCGCCGACTGGTACGTCGCCCATTGCGGCATGCGCATCGCCCGGAGGCTGGAGGAGGCTCCCTTCACCCACTTTCTCGAAGATGCCAGCGGACGAGTGGTCTGGGAAATCTATCACAACGACGCCGCGCCGGTGCCTGACTACCGGGCGCAAGATCCCTTGGTTTTTCACTGGGCCCTCGCCGTCGATGACGCCGTGGCCGAGCGGGCCCGGCTCGAAGCAGCCGGAGCCACTCTCTTCCAGGAAGTCAGGCCCGCCGATGGATCGCTGCTGCTCATGATGCGCGACCCTTTCGGTCTGCCGCTTCAGCTCTGCCAAAGGGCCGTTCCCTTCAAATAAACCTCCCCGCCGGACGCAGCGGAGTATTTCAACAACACGGTGAGATCGAGCCGACGCCTCCTTGTCGGGCGGGGCGTGGACCCGCAGCCTCTCTCCGTCGCCTCAACCCCGCACCTAGCAGCACGACCAAGGCGGCGAGGCTTTGCTCCAAAAACGAACCAACCCGGGCCTCTTCAAGGCTAGGGAGCTGGGATGGCTCGCAGGTCCTCCGCCAGTCCCGGATAGTCCGGATCCAAGGCCAGCGCCGCCTCCAAATGGGTCCGGGCCCTGTCGTACGCGCCTGCGTCCAGCAGCGAATATCCCAGGGCCAGCCGAGCCTCCAGCAGCTCCGGACTCGACTCGAGCAGCTCGCTCATCCAGTCACGCCCTTGCTCGGGGCGGACCCGCAACAGCAGCAGGCCGTAGTCGCTGGCGATCGACGGGTCGCTTCCCGCTTCCTGCGCTTGCAGGACCCGCCGATACGCCGCTTCCGCCTGCTCCCAGTTTTCCAGCAAATGGTGAAGCCGGGCCAACTGACGCTCGGCGTCCATGCCTCCATTCGCCCGGTTCCGCCAGTGGAGCAAAGCCTGCTCCGCCAACTCTCCCCGTCCTTCGTCTACGCAAACGGTGACGAGATCCGCGTAGGGAAATTCTCGAGCGGCCGCGGCCGCTTCCGAGACGGCGCCCTCCTCACCCCAGACCATTTCAGCCCAGCCGAGCAGCGCGTCAGGAAATCCCGGATACAGTCGCAACGCTTTCCCGAACAGCGTCGATGCCTGGTCTAAGTGCCCCCACCGGGCATGGCGTTGAGCGAGCGAAGTCAAGCGCTGGGCCTCGTAGCAGTGGGAATCGACAAACTCGAGCTGATCGTCCCAGCCTCGCGACAAGCTGGCTACCGAAGCCTCGAAACGGTCTCGAATCTGCTTAGCCGCTTCGATGTCGCCAGTTTCCAAATACAAATCGCCTAGAAGCTCGTATGGAGCCGTCGCCCTTGGCTCCGCTTCCAGGGCTTGCAGCAACCACTGCTCCGCAAGCTCGAAACGTCCTTCGCCCAGAGCTGCTCCAGCCAAGCCGACCATGGCCCACGCGTCTCCCGACGAACTGGCTAATCGCGACTGAAACGCCTGACGCGCCGCCTCCCATTCCCCCAGCTGGAGCAAGGCCTCGCCGCGGCGCTGATGGGCATACGCGATGGTCGGATCGAGCGCCAACGCTCGATCCAGATAGCGCAGCTGACGGCGAGTGTCCGAATAGTCGTCCCGCAAGGCGGCGATCAGGTACGGCCAGCGCCCGTTTTCCGGCTGATAAGCCTCCAAGCCGAGCAGACAAGACTCCGCCTCCCGCGTGAATCCGTTGGCGAAATAGAGAAAGGCCAGCTCCGCCAAAGCGCGCGCCTGCCCGTCTCCCGTTTCGCTCAAGCCCGAGTGAGCCGCGTCCAGCCGCTCCACGAACGAGTCGGGCCAACCGTGCAAAGGCGGGATCTCCGGCAAGGTTTCCACCACCAGCCGCTCGAAGGGCTTGCCGACCTGCTTGGAAAACTGGGTCACCAGCAGCGACAGTCCGCCCACGATGGCCAGGGAGACTAGCAGCGGGGCAACTTGCTTGAAGAATCGTCGGTACACAGGATGCGTTCGGACCGCGGCGGCGTTTCGCGGATCCGCCCCAGCCTCCGATATCCTACGCGAACCGCAAGCTCCCGGATGTCGAAACTTGTCTCGCTCTCCCTGGCTCTCGACTTGACTCCACCTCCCGGATGATGCCTATTGACCCTCAAAATGATCGCAAAAACCGCCACCACCATTATTATGATGACCAAAGCGAACACGCCTTGGGCTGGTGGCACGTACCGATTGCGCTAACGAACGCAGCAAACGATCTACCTGACGATTTCCGCCCAAGGCCGCCAAGCCTTGGGTTTTTTGTTATCCACTCAACACCAAGCATTCCATGATCACTCACCTGACACCAGAAAGCCGACCGGCCGTCACGGACGGGCAACTCGTGCGGCGCTTCCAGCGCGCAAGCCGCGCGGTGCTGCTCTTCGCCCGATCCCAACGCCTGCAGCATTTCCGATGTTGCCAGCGCCCCGGCGACGCCTCGACCGATGTCGACTCCTACCTCGCCCGATTCGCCCAACTGGAGGACCAGCTGCAGACTCTCAGTCGCAAGGCGCGTTGCGAAAACTCCGTGATCGAGATACTCAAACAGTTCTCCGACCTCCGCCGCCTGCCGCAGCAGTTTCCGAAATCGCTCCGCCAACGTCTCGCTCGGGAGATCGAAGCGGTTCTAGAGGCGCTCAGATAGCGCCCCGCCACTGCGAGTTCCGCCGCGACTAGTGTAAACCCAGCCCTGCTCAGCCGCGCTTCCCAGCGACCCAATCGAAAAACGCCAAGCCTAGTCTGCCGACTCGTCCTTTTTCTCTGGCGCCTCTTCCGATGCGTCGTCATCGCCGCCAGAATCCAGGTCGCCGCCTTCGATGATGAACGACAGCTTTTCCTCGTTTTCGAAAAAGAACTGCGGCTCCAGAGCGACCTGCGGCACTAGAAACTCCCGCTTGCTGGGACGGTGCACGTAGCGGGTATACTTGCGGTTTCGGGCCTTCACTCGCAGCACCCGCCGACGCTCCAGCATCAAAGCCAAAAAGTGCTTCAACTCGCTGTTCTCCTCCGAAAGCGTCGCTTCCTCCTCCCCCTCGAACAAGCTGATGAACAGATTGTCCGCGGTCAGCTTGAGAGCTTCCGCCTCCTCCTTGCCATCGTCCGGCTTCGGCTTGAAGACCTGAGTCCAGCGACAGATCTCCTCGCCCGGCAACTCCACCTGGTCGCGCTCGACGAAGGCCACGTCCACGCGCTGCAGTTCGCCGTCCTCGGTCTTCACCAAGGCGCTGGACACGCGCTCGTCCTTCTCAAACTCCCTATTGCTCAAATAGGACTTCCTCGCCACCGGGCTAATATGCCAATCCATGCCCATTCTCTATTTGAGCCCTAGAGCCGCTGGCTAGAAAAATCTCCGGCTTCTTATTGATTCCCTCCACGGATTGCTCTTTAAGCTTCTCACTTCTCGCGGCTTAAGCCGACCAAAAAACTCAAATCCAGCATCGCAGCATGCAAATCAACCGCAAGGTTCGCCCTGAAATCCTCGACTCCGTCGCCCTGCTCGTTCTCGACGCGCAAGACGTCTTCATCGACACCCTCCACAACAAGGACGCCTTTCTCAAGCGCGCCGCATTCGCCATCGAGGCCGCCCGCTGCCTGCGCATCCAGACCATATTCACCGAACAAGTCCCCGAAAAGCTGGGACGCACCAACTCCAGCCTCTACAAGCTGGCCAAGAACCCCAAGGTCTTCGGCAAGCACACCTTCTCCGCCCTCGGAGCCGCCGGCATGGACCGCTTCCTGCGCGAAAAGGAAATCTACCACCTGCTGATCATCGGACTGGAAACGCCAATCTGCGTCTACCAAACCGGACTGCAGGCCACCGACGAGGATGTAGACGCCACTTTCTTCAGCGATTGCCTCGGAGCCCGCCGCGCGGAGGACGAAGGACCCGCTCTCGACGCCCTCAAGCGCATCGGCTGCCAGGTGCTACCCTCGGAAACGGTTTTCTACAGCCTGCTGGGCGACGTTCATAACCCCTACTTCCGCCCCTTCACCAAACTAGTGAAGGCCTTCGGAGATCCCGACTTCTCCCTCGAGACCTACCTGGAAAACCGCGTCGCTCCCGCCGAGGACTCCCCGCGCGAGGTTCGTCAAAAACAGAGACCCCCACAAGGAGAGCAGCCAAGCGAAAGCGACGAGCATCAGGACAACCAAGCTTCCGATGATAGCGACGACGAGCGAAACGAGCAGCGACGCGGTCGTCGCCGCGGTCGCCGACGGGGCCGAGGACGCGGTCGCGATCGAGACAACCGCCAGGACGGCGGGGAGCGACCTGATTCCGAGCGTCCGAACGACGACGGTTCCTCCTCATCCGAATCCCGCCACCAAGGAAGGCCGAGCGAGCAACCGGACCCGACGCCCTCGAAAGGCGAACGCGAGCTGTCACCGACGCCCGCCGCCGCTGTAGAGCCCAAGGCGCCAGACGCCTCGACGCCTGATTCGGAGGCCGAACAGCCGAAATCCGCCAAAAAGGCAGCCAAGAAAACCGCCCGAAAAACAGCGAAGAAGGCCGCCAAGAAAGTTGCCAAAAAAGCGGCGAAGAAGGCCGCCAAGAAAGCGGCTAGAAAAGTCGCCAAAAAAGAAGAGCCCCAGCCCGAGTCTAACCAAGGCGAATAGGCCTGATTCTGCCACCTTCAGGTAGCCGTAGTCGGCGGGCGGTCGGAGATTAACGATCCCCCGCTCACCTGCTACTTGACCTAGTTCGCGAAGCCTCTCGCCGAAAAGCGTTCTAAATCAGCCGAGCTGCTCGATCTGCAATGCTGGATACACATCCAGCTCCCGCGTTTGTCGGGATTTCTCGAATACGTGACTGAAGGCGATCATTCCGGCGTTGTCGCCAGTGTGGCAACGCTGAGCGAGCAAGCTTTTTACCTGTCGACGCTTCGCCAGCTGCTCGAATCGATGGCGTAGATTTCCATTGTTGGATACGCCTCCCGAGAGGCCAATGCTTTTGTAGCCGCCTCGCTTCAGCGCAATGTCGGTTTTCCGTATCAACGCATCAACTACTGCCTCTTGGTAGGAGGAGCAGAGATGAGACAGCTCTCGCTCCACCGCCTGCGTATCCATTTTCTCCAACTGATAGCGTAGACTGGTCTTCAATCCGGAAAAGCTGAAATCCAAGCGTTTCTTATCCATCAAGGCCCGCGGAAAGCCATAGGCTTTGGCATCGCCGCCCGCAGCGAGTTTTTCCAGCTTCGGTCCGCCTGGATAGCCAAGGGCCAGTAGCTTCGCGCCCTTATCGAGGGCCTCTCCGGCTGCATCATCAATGGTCGAACCCAACAGTTTCAAAGAGCGGTCCGTATCGATGCGAGCGAGCAAGGTGTTGCCTCCCGATACGACCAGCGACAAATGCGGAAGCAAATCCTTCTCCAGATTGGCATCGAACGCCTCAGGGTCAGTTTCGTAAACGGGAAGGAATGGCGAATGAGCGTGGGCCCGAAGGTGATTCACTCCGTAAACCGGCACCTGCCACGCGACCGCTAACGCCTTGGCCACCGAGAGGCCCATGGCCAAGCAAGCGGCAAGGCCCGGACCGGTAGTCACTGCGATTTCATCGATCCGATCAAATCCATTCGCCGAGCGAGCTTCCTTGAGCAATGGCCCGAAATTATTGAGATGCTCGCGGCTAGCGAGATCCGGTACCACACCGCCGTATTCGGCATGCAAAGACACCTGGCTGCTGATCCATTCGCCCACCAAGCCCCTGCCGGGCTCGAACAGAGCGAGGGCCGACTCGTCGCAGGAACTTTCGATGGCAAGCAGCATTTCGACCACTGCATTACGCCTCTCGACTCGACGCGCAACCAAATAGCGGTCAGGCCCTTACTTGAATCGCCCCCCCTCCGCCTTCGGCCCGGCAAATAAGGTTTGAAGCGAACCCTTAGGTGGGTGAAGATAACCCTTGGTTGGATCCAACCCTCCCAAACTGTTACAACAACCACCTAATCCTAACTCAGCTCATGAAAAAAGCCTTCCTCCCGCTGGTGGTCGCGTGCGCGACTGCAGCGTCATCCTATGCCGACTACCTCGCTTACGCCGAAATAAAGGGCGACCTGATCCCCCTTCCGGAGAGCCTCGACGCCATCGCCGAAAACCAGCCGATGGACCTGATCAAGGTCCAGTACGGCGACTACGAAGGGCCGAAAACGCGCATCGGCGTGCTTCCGGTCGAAAACTCTTCTTCCACCGCCACCCATTCCATCAGCTACGGAAACGGGCAGACCATCAAATACTCGGCGGCCGACTTCAACCAGGTCCCGGTCAACGGCATCGACGCCATGATCACCGACATCCTCAACAACACCGGTCGCTTCCGCATCGTGGAGCGCGAGGTGCTCGGCAACCTGCTCGACGAGCAGGACCTAGGCGCCTCCGGACGCGTGGCCCAGCCCTCAGCTGCCAAGGTCGGAAAAGTCCTCGGGGCGAACACCTTCATCAAAGCGGTGGTCACCTCCTACGAGCCGAACTACAAAGGAAACAGCATCGGACTGGGCGGCCTCACCGGCGGAGCCCTCGCTGGCGTGCGAGTGGGCGGCAGCAAGTCCATGGTGCAGATGGCCTTTCGCCTTATCGACGCGGAAACCAGCGAGGTGACCTTCTCCAAGCAGGTCACCGTGGTGACTTCCTCCAAGAGCCTTGGCTTCGGCGGCGGAGCCTGGGGGGGCAGCGGCGCCGCCGGCGGCGCCTTCAGCAATTTCTCGAAATCCCCAATCGGCAAGGCCATGATCGTCGCCGTCAATGTAGGCATCTACGAGCTGATCAAGCAGATCGGTCTCGAACCGACCGAGGGCTCGGTGATCCAAGTCGCTCCCAACGGCCAGGTGGTGATCAATCTCGGGGAAAACGCGGTGGACAACGGCCAGGTCCTGCAAGCCATCAGCAAGGGCGAGGAATTCATCGACCCGGATACCGGTCTCTCGCTGGGGGCCATGGAAACCGCTCTGGGAAATCTGAAAATCGTGAAGGTCCAGGAAAAGTTCTCGTTCGCCCAAGCGGTCGACTTCGACGCCAGCGCCCTCTCCCGAGGCGACAAGGTCGTATCCGCCGCCCCGGTGGGCGAAATCGAATACGGCGAAGACTGGAACTTGAAAGGCAAGCGAAAGTAGTAGTCGAGGCAGCCCGCAGCTCAGCACCTTTGATGGACCCGCTTGTTCGCTCAAGCGGGTCTTTTTTCACGAGGCCCAACCCCGTTCAAGACCCTATCAGCGGCTTGACCCAGGGCCAACGCCGCGAATGCTGCACCCGCTCACGTTTTCATGACTGAACTTCCCACGCCTTCTTCCGAACTGCTCGACGCCCTGGCCGCCCAGGCCAACGCCGCCGGCTTCATCGAGCTGCCCGATTTCATCGAAACCGCGCTCTACCACCCCCAGCACGGATACTATATAAAAGAGCGGCAGCGGGTGGGACGAAACCCGCAGTCCGACTTTTACACTTCCGTAAGCCTCCGAGCAGCTTTCGCCGAGATCATCATCGAGGCGGCCTGCGATCGCCTTCGCTCCCTAGAAATCGACCCATCCGACGCCCATTGGGTGGAAATCGGAGCGGAACCGGACAGCTCGCTCCTTAGCCCGGAAGGGCATCCCTTTCGCAGCCTTGCCACTATAGGATTCGGGCAACCCATCGAGATTCCCTCGCCAGCAGTGGTTTTCTCCAACGAGCTTTTCGACGCCCAGAGCTTCCGCCAAGTCAGGGTCGCTTCTGGCGATTGGAAGGAATACGGTCTCAGATTCGAAGATCGCGAGCTTCGCTGGCAACAGCGAGAGACGCTCAGCGACGAGGCCACATCCTACCTGCGCCCCCTGCCCGATCAGCGTCCCGAAGGCTACACCATCGATCTTCCCACCGGAGCCAACAGCCTGGCACGTTCGATCGTCAACCAGCCCTGGGATGGAGTCTTCATCGCCTTCGACTACGGAAAAACCTGGCAATCCCTCCTACACGACACGCCCCAAGGCAGCTGTCGAGGCTACTTCCGCCACCAGATTATTCCCGACATCCTGCAATCGCCCGGCTGCATCGACATCACCCACCACATTTGCTGGGACGATCTGGAGAGCGCCCTCAAGCAGTCCGGCTTCGTAGACCTCTCGCTGCAGAGCCAAGAGTCCTTCATCATTCGCCGAGCGCCGAGCTTCCTGCAAAAGGTCTTCGATCCCTCGCGCTCCAGCCTCGACCCTATCCGTCGAAAGCTCAAGGAACTCACCCACCCCTCGCTCATGGGACAAAAATTCCAAGCCCTTTCCGCGACACGCCTCTCCACTCCGCGAGCGTAGCGCGATCCCAAGCGACCACGAAAAAAACGCATTTCATCCTTGCCAAGCGGGGTCCCGCTCCATTTCTTCCCCGTTTCTCAACCAATTTCCGACATGGCTAGAATCTGCGCAATCACAGGCAAACGTCCCACAACCGGCTCGATCATCCACCGCAAGGGTCAGACCAAAAAGAGCGGCGGCATCGGTACCCACGTTACCAAGACCACCAAGCGAAAGTTCCGTCCGAACCTTCAGCGCGTTCGCGTTCGTCTCGCTTCTGGACAAATCAAGCGCATCTGGGTCAGCGTCAAGGCTCTCAAAGCCGGCCTGGTGGAAAAGGCATAAGCCCGATCAAGCCCAATAGACTTTACTAATCAGCCGCCTCCTTTCGCAGGATGCGGCTTTTTCGCGTCCCTGCGCCCCCCTAGCCCATGCGCCCGCGCTGGCTCGCCAGGACTCACCTCGCTCCCAGATACCAAGGCCTGATCGCGCTCCCCTCCACGGCTCGTCGCAATCGCGACGGGCTTTCCTTCTCCTTCCCTTCCGTATCTGAGCTCAAAGCATAGGCTAAACCTATGATTCATATACTTTATAAGTATTTCCGAATATAGCTCGTATGTCGTATACTACCCACGAACAAGAAAAAGGAAGAAAAGAAGAAAGAAGAAAGAAATGAAGATGAACGAAACCACCATAACACGACTACGGGCGATCGGAATCGCCACCACCATCACAGCAGCGACCGCAACTCTGGTAATGCCAGCAGCTGCAGGAGTCCTCGCAGGACTGACAATCGCCGGAGCCCTCTTCGAGATGGGCCTGATGGAAACACGCAAGCGCGCCTACTAAGCCAGGCGGACCGCTTTTGGAATTTTAAAACTGACAACGCTAAACCAGCATGGCCGACGCGCGAGCGCGACGATCTGAGAACACCAAGAAACTGACACCCTCGGGGAAATCCGCTCAGGACATGCTGCAATTTATTGGGGTATAAAAAGCGATTCGAAACGCTCCTCAGGAGCGACGATAGCGAATAAGAAGAATAGCCTGCTTTGGGGATGGGGCCTCGGAGCAGGCTTTCTTGTGCCCTTGAACCCGCCTCGGCCGACTCATTGAGCCAAATACCTCGCAACTCTTTTTTGCAACGTGGCGAAAATGAGTTGCAAACAAGCCCGCTCCCCGGTTTCGCGTCGGCGATTTCGGAACGGTTTCCTACCAAAAAGCCGGCTTCGACGGGCGTCGAAACCGGCTCTCACATCGCAAAAAAAGTGTCGCGTGGCTGCTATATCTGGAAATCCGCCTGTCCGGAGAGCTCATGCAACCCGCACTCTCGCTTGAGACCTCCAAAGCGCGTGTCCTCCTCGGCCATGCCGGGCATCAATTTCGAGGTGCTGTGCCAGTCGCCCAACGAAACGTAGCCTTCGTCCCAGAGGGGATGGTAGGGCAACTCGTGCTTGGTCAGGTATTGGTGCATGGTCCGGTTGTCCCAGTCGAGAATCGGGTAGATCTTGGTCAGCTGGTTTTGACTCTCCACGATCTGCCGTTCGCTACGAGAGGCGCCTTGGCTCCGCCGCAACCCCGCCAGCCACGCCTTCGCTCCCAACTCCTTCACCGCTCGATTCATCGGCTCCACCTTGTTCATCAGGTTGTACTGCTTGAGACCCTCTTCGCCATTCTCCCAAAGCTTGCCAAACAATGCCTCCTGCTCCGCTGCGGAGCGAAGCGAATGGTATTTCTTTAGATTCAGATCCAATCGCTCCCGCAAATCCTCCGCGAAGCGATAGGTCTCCGGAAACAAGTAGCCAGTATCGATGAAGACCACCGGGATATCCGGCAAGACAGAGGTCACCAGATGCAGCATCACCGCGGAATGCGTGCCGAAGCTCGTGGTCATGATCAGCTCGTCGCCAAACTGCTCTGCCGCCCAGCGAATGCGTTCCTCCGCCGAAACTCCTTCAAGCTCCTCTTCTCTCAATTGCGTCGCTCCGTTTATCGTAGTCATCCTAATCTTTACTTTAGTAAATTGCTTAATTTACTGATGTTTGGTGTAGCAAGTGAGACGATCGAGTCAAGCAAGCGATTGCCAGGCGCTCGGACTCGAGGCAACGATCAACGGTCTGAGGCGGAGGATTCGCGATGGCTGGACTTGCTGGCAGAGCAAACGAACGCCTGGAGCCGCTCCCGGCCTACCGCCGAAAAAACCCTAAAAATGAGCGCATTCCGCATCAAGCGGTAGCCTGCGGCGCCGATACTAACTGCATCCTCCTCAAGCGCTTTCGGGTGCCGCGGGGGAAAAGTCCCTAAAATTGCTTCCCACCAACTAACATGCTCAAATCCGTCTCTATCAGCGCCCGACTTTACATCGTCCTGGGCACCCTCGGATTCTTCCTCCTGGCTGTCGGAATCCTCGCTCTCAACAGCGCCTCGAAAATCGACGCCGCTGCCGCTGCCTTGGCAAGCGAATCGAGCGAGGCTCAGGTGGAAAAAACCGTTGACGCGCTGCGAACCTCCGCCTCCTGGACCAGCGGAGCGACCTATTCCGCGCTCGCCCTCGGCCTCGGAACTGCCGGATTCCTCGGATTCTCCCTCGTCGGCTCCATCACCAAGCCGCTTCATGAAGTGGAAACCTCTTTGCTTGCCATGTCGCAGCAGACCGGCAGCGCCGCCACCCAGGTCTCCGCTTCCAGCCAAGGCCTCGCCGAGGGCGCCAGTCGCCAGGCCGCATCCATCCAGCAAACCTCCTCCGCTCTCGCCGAACTCTCCGAAACCACTTCCCTCAACGCGGAAAACGCCATGAAGGCCAGCGACATGGCGACTGAGACCCGTCAGGCCGCGGAATCCGGAACGCGTGGCATGAACGAGATGATCGATGCCATGAACGCGATCAAAGCGTCCAGCGACAACATCGCCAACATCATCAAGACCATCGACGAAATCGCGTTTCAAACCAACATCCTCGCTCTCAACGCCGCAGTGGAAGCGGCCCGAGCTGGCGAAGCCGGAGCCGGTTTCGCCGTGGTGGCCGACGAGGTTCGCAACCTCGCTCAACGCTGCGCCGCCGCCGCCAAGGACACCGCTTCGCAAATCGAAGACTCCATCCAACGCAGCGAGCGCGGGGTGGAGATCTCCAACCGCGTCGGTCAGAGCTTCGAAAACATTCTCGGCAAGGCTCGCGACGTGAACGAATTGATCGGCGGCATCTCCCAAGCCAGCCAACACCAGACCAACAGCATTTCTCAAATCAACTCCGCGGTGAAGGAGCTCGACGGCGACATCCAGTCGAACTCCGCCACGGCAGAGGAAACCGCCAGCACCGCCGAGGAGCTCTCCTCCCAAGCCGAAATGCTGCAGCAGACCGTGCTCGATCTGCAGCGCATCCTCAGCGGCAGCGGAACCGAAGCCGTCAGCTTCGCCACAAGCTCCCGCGCCAGCGTCCGATCTCAGAACCTCGACTGGGACAAGATCGGAGCCTCCTCGGAACGCTCCAAAGCGGAAGCGCTTTTCAACTAATTTTTCATACTACTAGGTTTTTAGGAAATCTTGGCCGACTCCGACGGGGGTCGGCCTATTTCGTGCCCAATTAGCCCAATCCAGCGCGAAACGGCGCCGTCTCGCGACCGAACTGAACCGGAGCGCGAAGCGAACCGTTTTCCGAGTTACAATCCAGCAACAGGCGCTCAGCGCCATTGCAGCCCAGACGCCAATGCGAAATACCTGAGCCCATGATCGAGCTGGCAGACAGTGCAGTGGAGCAATCGCTCGACCTCGCCTCGCGCATCGGTCACCGACTGTCGGTCGACGCGGACGACTCGCTCGAATCCGTGCGCGAGCGCTTCGAGCAACATGCATACGAATACATGGCAGTGCTCGAGGGCCAAGCCCTGATCGGCTTGTGCAGCCGAAGCCGACTGGGCATGGTCCTCGGCTCCCGCTATGGACACGCCGTCTTCGCCCGCCGCCCCATCAAAAAGAGCAAAGCGCTCTTCCCCGCCAGCAGGGTGACCGTGGACATGCCTATCGATTCGGTGCTGCAGACCGCCTTCACTCGATCGGAAAGCGAGGTTTTCGACGACGTGGCTCTGCTCGATTCCCATGGCGGCTTTCTAGGGCTGATCTTCGCCCACACCCTGGTGCGCATCCAAACCCAGAGGCTGCTGCGAAAGGTGCAGCTCATGCAGGAAAACCTCCACATGGCCCGCGACGTCCAGCAAGCCCTGCTCCCCCGCGACTTCCCCCAGCTCGCTGATCGATCGGAAAACCTGCGCTTCGCCCATCGCTACCTGCCCGCCGACATCGTGAGCGGAGACTTCTTTCACACCTGGCAGATCGACGAGAGCTCGGTCGGCGTCTTCATCTGCGACGTCATGGGGCATGGCGTGCAATCCGCTTTCGCGACGGCCTTGCTCCGCGCTCTGGTGGAGCAATCCCATCGACACGCCAAATCGCCCGGGCTCCTGCTGGAGCAAGTGAACCGCGAACTTACCGCCATCCTGCCTACGGAAACCATTCTCCTTTTCGCCACCGCCCTCTACCTCACCATCGATATCGCGACCAACAGCCTCGTATTCGCCAACGCAGGACACCCCGCGCCCATACGATACCAGCCGCGACGCCGCTTGGCCGAGCTGCTCCAGATCCCCGACGCCTCGATCGGCTCCGCCCTCGGACTGCTGCCAAACAGCAAGTATCCGGAAAGTCGCTTCTCCTTCCCGCTCGGAGCGATGCTCGTGCTCTACACCGACGGAATCTACGAGGTGACCAACGCGGCAGGCCTCGAGCTGAACAAGGAGAGCCTCGCGCAAGCCTTGACGGAAGCCCAGCCGAGCACGGCCGACCGAGCCCTGTCGACGCTTCTCGATCAAACGCTAAGCTACGCGACAGCGCCTCTGCAAGACGACGTGTGCCTTGTCGCCATCCACCGAAGCCAATAGCGATCCGACGAGCTGGCTCGACCGCGCCAAGCTAGGACCTTTTTCCAAGCATTGCGGATTTTGCCCCTCGCTAGCGCGATGCTTGCTGGCACCTTCACGCAAAACGAAAGAAATAAGCAAAAGCAATTGATGAGGTCCGTTCAGATAAACGGGAAACAGTTTTCCCATCCTTACGATTTTGATCCAACTTATGGATACGACTTGAAAAAGCTGCTATCGATAGAACCGCCGGAGGAGCCAGCGGAATTCGCCCACTTCTGGAAGCGCCGCTACGATCGAGCCCGCAACCAGTCGCCCGAGCTCTGCCTGGTCAACCAGCGCGAGCTGTCCTCCGCCTGGAAGGTCGCGGACATCAGCTACCGCAGCACCGATAGCTTCACTCTGGGCGGATGGGCCCTGCTTCCCAGCAAAGGGCATATCAGGCGAGGTTTCGTAGTCGGCCATGGCTACGGGGGCCGAGACCTACCGGATATCGCCCTGCCCTTCCCCGACTCAGTCATCTTCTTCCCCTGCGCTCGAGGAATCAGCCGCAGCAAGGACCCGCGCCTCCCCGAAGACCCGAATCGCCACGTCGCCCACGGCATAGAAGACAAGGAAACGTATGTGATAGGTGGCTGCGTCGACGACCTCTGGATCGCCGTTTCCGCCATGCTGGAGGGCTTTCCCGAGGTCGAGTCGTCGCTTCACGTTCTCGGCGTCAGTTTCTCCGGAGGCACCACCATGCTGGCCGCCCCCTGGGACCACCGCATCCAAAGCTGCCACGTCAACGTACCGACCTTCGGGCATCAGCAGCTCCGCCTTTCGCTTCCCACCGTGGGCAGCGGAGCTGGAGCCCAAGCGTTCGAAAAGAGAAACCCCGGCGTGGCATCGCGCACGCTCGCCTTTTTCGACGCCGCCACCGCGGCCAAGTACGCTCAAGCGCCGTCCCACTGCGCCTGCGCCCTCTTCGATCCAGCAGTGGCTCCACCTGGCCAATACGCCATCTACAACGCCCTTCCTCCGACGGTGCGCCAACGCTTCGACCTCACCGCAGGGCACCACGAGTATCCAGGGAAAGGAGACGAAGACGCCAGATTGTTGCAGGAACTTTGCGCCTTCTTCGAAAACTAGCCGCTTGTTTGCGCTATAACGGTTTCTAGCGTGAACAGGGAATATCATAGATGGTGGAGTCCGCGGTTGCAGCGGCAGATGGAGCTACTGGTTTTCGGACATGCCGGAGATCGAACACTGGTGTTTCCGACCCGCGGCGGGCGCTTCTACGAGTACGAGAACATGGGAATGGTCGAGCAAGCTCGGGACCGCATCGAAGCTGGCGAACTGCAGCTCTACTGCGTCGACAGCGTCGACGCGGAAAGCTTCTATTGCTGGTGGGCCCACTCACAGGGGAGAATCGAGCGCCATCAGCGATACGAAGACTACCTGCTGGAAGAGGTTTTCCCGCTGATGGATTTGAAAAATGGATACGGAAAGACCATCGCCCACGGCTGCAGTCTAGGCGCCTTCCACGCGGCGAATCTCGCCTTCCGCCATCCGGAGCGCATCGACAGGCTCGTCGCTTTCTCCGGGAGATTCGACCTCACCCTGAGCATCGAGAGCTTTCGCGATCTCTTCGACGGCTACTACAGCGAAGACATCTTTTTCCACACGCCTGCCCACTACCTCCCAGGCCTCGGCTGCCAGCGACGGCTCGATCTGCTTCGGAAAATGGAGATCGTCTTCCTGATCGGGACCGACGATCCGTTTCGAGAGAACAACGAGCGCCTCAGCCACGTTCTTTGGCAGAAAGGCGTTTGGCATGCCTTGCGCTACTGGGAAGGCCGCGCCCATCGAGCCCGTTTCTGGAAGCAAATGGCTCCCCTCTTTCTTACCCCGAGCAGCAGGGATCAGGAAAACCTGCTTTCGATGTAGTTGCTTTCTAACTACTCTTCAACCATCGCGGCTCATACCGCCTGCGATCAAGAAGTAGACAGGCCCTATGCTGATAAACGCATCGGCGTTCGGATACAGCACGGTACGCGAACTCTCGGCATCGATTTGGAAACCCTCCGCCCGGGCCACTTCCTCGGCCACCTCCGGCGAGAGGCGAAGCGAGCTGAGATACGGACAGTTCACCGAAATGGTGGCTTCGCCTCCTGTGACCATCAGACCTGGCTGGTTGCGCCGGGCCCAATCCTCAATCCCGCCCACGAGTTCGACGAAAGCGAAAACGCCAAGCTCCTCCCAATAGGAGATCTCTTCCTCGTAGGGAGGACGCTTGATCACGTACAGGTACGCCCGCTCGATCACGTCGCGATACTCCGATTCGTCGTAAGCGAGCTCCTCTAGATAGATCCGAACCCACTCCACATAGGGATGAGCCGGAGCGCCGTTTTCCGCGACCGCGCTTTCAGCTGGCTGCTGGCCAAATACGTCAAGAAACGCGTTTCGACGCGCCACGCCGGCCTTTTGTTTCGAACTCAGGCTTCGGGCCAACGTCTTCTTCGCATCCGCATAGCTCTCCGATTTCTTCAAGCGCTTCGCGTCCGATTCGTTCAGCTCGCCAAACGTCAGAACGAGCGCGGCGTCGCGGCGCTGCTGAGCGAGACTGTCGGTCGAAGCGCCGAGCGAGAGGGCGCAGACGGCGAACCAAACAAAAAAGCAAACGAGTCCAAACAATGCGTTTCGGGGCATGGCACCTACTAGATTCGTTCAACGCGCATCCGTCAACGATGGTCGTTTCACTTGCCCGCGCCCAAGGGGCAATTAAGTTATTAGACGTTCATGCGCTATCTCATCCGACCCCATTTCGCCCTCCTATTCGCTCTCGCAGCCCTGCAAGCCGCCCTTTTCGCCGCTCCATCCGGCGGACCCTACGGACCGATCCAGCAGTCCTACGAGATTCCCGCGGAGGGCGCCGTCTTTTACGTTTCTCCCGACGGAGACGAGCGAAGCGAAGGCGCTTCCATCGAGAGTCCGACCACGCTCGAGAACGCCATCGCCCAGGCCAGCACGGGGGACGCCATCGTCCTGCGCGGCGGCGACTATCGCGTGGGCAGCCTTCGCCTCAGCCAAGGCATCGTTCTGCAACCCTATCAGAGCGAGCGTCCGGTGCTCAAAGGCACGCGCATCGCCCGCGATTGGGTCGAAGTCGGCGACGGGCTCTGGCGGACCGACTGGGACACGCTCTTCCCTGCCCAGCCCGCCGACTGGTGGCGCAGGGAGCGAAACGTGCAGCGCACCCCGCTGCATCGCTTCAACAACGACATGGTCTTCATCGACGGCCAGAGGCTGCTTTCAGCCGGTTCGCTGGAGGAGCTGTCCGAAGGCGTCTTCTTCATCGACTACCTCGAAGGCACGGTGACCATCGCTCAGGACCCGAGCGGAAAAACGATCGAGATCACGGCCCACAACTCCGCTCTGACCCGCACCATGCGGGCGGCCCACGGCAAAGCCAACGACGGCATCGGTCCCACCATACGCGGCATCACCTTCACCCAATACGCTCGCCTCGCCCTGGAAATCGAAGGCATCGAGCCTGGCGAATACACCTCCCCGGAGAACTTCGGCAAGGAGGTCGTAGGCGCCACTCTGGAGCACCTCACCATCTCCCACTGTTCGCGCGTTGCCGGATACTTCCGCGGCGACAACCTCACGATTCGCAACTGCCTCATCTCCGACTGCGGCACCGAAGGCATCTACGTCATCAACTCAGCTGACCTCCTCCTGGAACGAAACATCGTCACTCGAACCAACAGCCACGAGCAGTTCAGCGGCTACTACGCGTCCTCGGTCAAGATCTTCAACCAATCCTACAATGCGGTCTGCCGAGACAATCTCATCATCGACAACCCCCACGCCAGCGGCATCTGGTACGATGTGGGAAACGTGGACGGCTTGGTGGTGGACAACTGGTTCCAAAACACCAACGACGGCTTCTTCTTCGAGATCTCCAAGGGAGCCATCGCGATGGGCAACGTCTTCGTCAACTGCTCGCCTGGCTCGAGGGTCCTCAATAGCAGCGGGGTCAAGCTGTATCAAAACACCTACTACAACAGCCGTGCGGAGTTCATCCGAACGGAGCGCTCCCACACCGCGGGCGACCACTTCGGCTGGCACGCCAGTTCGGGGCCTGACGTCGAGGAGCGGCACAGCCACGCCTTCATCAACAATCTGCTCCACGCCGACAACCATTTCGAAGAATCGCTGGTCGCATTCTTCGAGACCCCAGGCGTCACCGAGCGCGTCGAGACGCCACAGCTCGAGGCCATGAACGGCAACGTCTACGCGCGCACCAGCAGCCGCGGCGAGCAGCCACTGTTCGCTCTTAGCTCCGCAAACGCGGACGAGCCCTTCCGCCCCGTGCACGGACTGGTCGAATTGCGAAACGAGTATCCAAGCTTCGAGGACGCTGGAGTGGAATTGCTCGACTACTGGGGTCCGCTTTTCAAAAGCAAGGAGCTCCTCAACTTCGAGCTGCTGAGCGACTTCCCAGCCGCCGAACATGGCGCCGAGTTGCCCGCTTCCGCCCAAAACCTCTGGCGGAAGCAACCAAGCCCCGCTTTTCCCGGGGCCTACCCGCCCCGATGATAACGACTCTTTCCGACAGACGGCGTACCTTTTAGGTACGCCTTTTTTGTTCCCTATTTGTACGAAACATAAAGCCACATACCTTTCGATAGCCCAGACAGAATTCCTTTCTCACTGAAGATCAGCAACTAACAACCCAGCAGCGATCAACGACAGCCTTCTTGGCACGGGGAGTGATTAAAGAGACGCGGATATTTCTTCCGAAAACGTCAACACAAGAGAAAGGATCGCTATGAAACGCATAAAACGCTGGACTGCTAGCATCGTATCGGGGTTCGACTCCGTCATCAACCAAGTCGAAAACCACGAATCGGTGGTGAACGGCTCCCTTCGTGAGCTGCACGAGCATGCCGCTCGCGCCAAAGTGAAGCTCGGCCGCCTGAAGGGCGAGCTCGCTTCCATGAAAAGCAAATCGACCGAACTGGAACAGGCGCGCGAAAAATGGACCCAGCGAGCTCTCTCGCTCCGCGACGCGGATAAGAAAAAGGCCCTCGAGTGCCTCCGCCGGCGCAGGCGTGTCGAGACGGAAATCGAAAGGATCAGCCAAGAGCTTCCGCGCCATGAAGCCCTCGTCGCCAACATTGAAAACGACGTATCCAAGCTGGAAGCTCGCATCGACGACATCCGACGAAAGAAGCTCTCGTTCAGCAGTCGAGCCAGTCGGGCCAAAGCTATGGAAGTGATACGCGATCACGACCTCGATCATTCAAACTGCGTGGACGACGTTTTCGAACGCTGGGAGATCAAGCTAACGGAATCGGAAATAGGAGCCAACCTCGGCGTGGGCTCCGACTCCCTGGAGGACGAGTTCCTCAAAGAGGAGGAGGAGGCCGAGCTAGAGCGTCAGCTCGAAGCGCTAGACGATACGGAAAAACGCTAAGCGAGCTCGCATCGAACTGTATCCAAGAAACCAAACCTTTCATCTGATATGAATATAGAAAACACTTCCCCATCCTTCGAAACACCGGAACCGGACGCGTGCGAAACGCTACAGCAACCTGCGCCAGACGAGACCGAGCGATCGCGTATCTGGAGCAAGCTCCCTCAACTCCTTCGCTGGATCGGAGGCATATCCCTATTTGGATCAGCCGCGGCCTTTCTGCTGGGCGGATGGATGGACGCGGAACCGCTAACGCGGTACTACAGTTTCTTCGGACTCACCACCGTTCTCTCGCTGGCAGGCCTGTTTTGTGGACTGCGCCTGAAGGAGGACAAAGGAGCTAGAACCTTTCTCGCTCTTGGGACCGCGTTCCTGCCGGCGCTTTTCTGCCAGCTCGGAGGACTTGTCTACGCAAAACGGATCGGGCATTCGTCACAGTTTTCCGAATACTTCCACCTATTTCAGTTCGACCCAATCAGTTCCCCACTGCTCGCCCTTACCCTCGCGGTTGCCCTAGCGCTGCTGCCGCTCTACGCCTTCTTGGGCTTCTCGTCGATGGCTCGAAAGGACGCCAAGGCCCTGACCTTGACCTACATCCTGTCGAATGCGGTCCTGCTCATCCCGACCCGCAGCGATCTCGCCATCACCAGCATAGGCCTGGCGTTGCTAACTGGACTCGTATCCACGGATTTACGACACTTCGCTAAGCGGCCTAGCTTGAAGAACTGGGATGGACGAGCCATGCGGACCTTGCTCTTCGCGCCCTTCGCCCTTCTGCTCTTGAGAAACGCGTTGCTGCACGACGTATCCACTTCTCTGGCCAGCCTGCTCTTCGCTTCGATCGGCGCTCTTTTCTTCGTGGCTTTGCCAAAGTGCTGCCAAAGCGCCGGCCTGCAGCGTTTCTACCAGCACTTCAGCATCCTGCCACTGTTCGTAGCTTGGATGGCTTTCATTTCGTCGTTCGAGTTCAACGCCCATCCGATCGGTATCAGCTTCTACCTTACATTCGGTTCGATTCCTTTCGCCCTTATTCTCTTGGCGCTCTCCAAACGAGCCGTGGACGGGGGCCGTTCGCTACGCTTCCTCGCAGCTGCCTTGGCCATTTCAAGCGCAGTTTTCCAAATGTCCGATCTCGGCGGCCTAGCAGCGTCCGCCCTCTCCCTCATCGTATCCATCGCGGCGATCGTCGGCTCCTACTTCCTGCGCGAGAAAGGCATCCTCTACCTGGGCCTCATCGGCACGGCCGTGAGCCTTATCTTTCACCTTGGTTTCGCTATCGACCTCTATCAGAGCAAGCTTTGGCTTTCGCTGGCTGGCACCGGGGTCGCCGTCATCCTTGCCGCTTCCTACCTGGAACGCCATTGGCAACGCCTTCTTTCCCAAGGCAAGGAACTGCGAAGCAGTCTGCAAAGCTGGAGCTAAGCCTCAGCCACCTCCTCGCCGCAGCGAGCCAGCAAACCGATTCTAATCAGACGAAAGGCAGCGGCGGACCGAGCGTTTACGGTTCGCCGCTTTTGCGGGCGGAAACGCTTGTCGCTTGCCAGACGCTGCCACATTCCTAGCCCTCCTCCTTAGATGCCCAATCAAGACAGAGAGGTACGCCCACATTCCCAACCGCGCCAAGCGATTTCGCTGGAGGGACTCGTGCTCACCGCGCCTGAAAACTGGTCCCTGCTCGCCCCTGGCGACGCGGCCCTGACCCGACGCGTCAAGGCGGCCACGCCAACCTGGACCGTGAAGGAGAAGCGGGGTCGACGCGTCATTTCCCTCGGCGTCTGGGCCGATAGCGAAGTCATCGAGACGGAACGACTGAAGCTGCTCATCGAGCGCCAATCTCCCGCCTACAAGAAGCGCCTCGCAGCCGACCGACGACGCCGATCAGAAAAACAGACCGCCTACGAGCGAACGTTTCGCGAAGCGGTGCTGCGCTACCTCGATTTCCACTCGTCCTATCAGGACCTTGCTGCAGCCCTGGCGAGCCGCATCGCCGATCACGCCGTACCCGTGGGCAGCGGCACCGTCGCCCGCACCCAGCGCATCCCTCTCGAGCGCCGCGCCGAAGCCGCCACCATCGCCTGGCTGCGACACCAGACGACCGGCTACGACCACATGTCGATTCCGCTCATCAAAGGGCGAAGACGGGAAACCCGACGCAAACTCGCCGCCCAGTCCAAGGCGCTGCTCGACGTCTACCGAAAGGGCCTGCCAGTGGACTCCACGAAATGCCCTTTGCAAATCTCCATCTCCTCACCGATAGACAGCTAGCCGGTCTAGCGAGCATTTGCCCGATTATTCGCGAACAAAACCAGCTTCAAAGCGTCTGCCCTAGAGGCGGCCTCTCCGTCGCCGACCAATTCGCCCGCTCATCCCTGACACCGCCCACATGTACCACGGAGAACGTTTCAACAGCATCAGCCACCTCGTCGGGTCGTTTCTCGCCCTCGTCGGACTATCTCTCCTCGTAGTGTTCGGATCACTACAAGGAGACCCCTGGAAGATCGTCAGCTTCAGCGTCTACGGAGCCAGCCTGCTGCTGCTCTACGCCTTCTCGTCGCTCTACCATAGCATTCGCGGACCTGCCAAGCGACTGTTCCAAACCTTCGACCACCTCGCGATCTACCTTCTCATCGCCGGCACCTACACGCCTTTCACCTTGGTGACGCTCCGTGGGCCGTGGGGCTGGTCCCTCTTCGGAGCGGTCTGGGGACTGGCCCTTCTCGGCATCCTGCTGGAAACGCGTTTCAAAAGCGAAAAACGCATCCTCCCGGTGGTCGTTTACATTGGCATGGGCTGGCTGATCGCCATCGCCTTCAAACCGCTTCTGTCCGCCCTGCCGCCACGCGGCATCACTCTGCTGGTCGCTGGCGGTCTGCTCTACAGCGTCGGCGTCATTTTCTACGCCCTCGACAAAAAGGTCCGCCACTTCCACGGCATTTGGCATCTCTTCGTGCTGGGCGGCAGCATTTGCCACTACCTGGCCATCTTTCTCGACGTCCTGTAGAAAACCGCAGCCTGCACGCCAGAGGATTTTCGTTCGTATATCCACGCCTCCCCGTTCTATCCTCGCCTCATGTCCCTCAAGATCTACATCGACTTTCCCCTCTCCGAAAACGCTCGCCAGCTTCTCGAAAGCCAAACGAACGGACACACCCTGGTCTTTCCCTCCATCCCTGCCGAGTCCGTGCTGGCCAAATCCCATCCGGATCCCGCGTTGCTCGAATGCGACGTGGTCTTCGGTCAGCCGGAACCGGCTGAGATCGAAAAGGCCAAGCGCTTGAAGTGGATACAGATCAGCTCCTCCGGCATCACCCGCTACGACAACTCGGACTTTCGCTCGCACGTCGCCAAAAAACGAATACCCGTCTGCAACAGCGCCAGCGTCTACAACGACGCCTGCGCCGATCATCTGCTCGCGTTCATGCTGGCCCAATCCCGCTGCCTTCCCCAAGGCCTGGCCTCCAGCGACGAAAACGGCTCGCCCCCTTGGCTGGCCCTTCGCGACGGCAGCGTTCCACTGCGCGGACAGAGCGCCATCATTCTGGGATACGGCGCCATTGGGGCCCGACTCGTGGAGCTGCTGGCGCCATATCGCATGAAACTCGTGGCCTATCGCCGGAAAGCTCGAGGCGATGAAGCGATACCCGTCACCACCGCCGAAAACCTGCCCGAAGCCCTAGCCAGCGCGGATCACGTGATCAATATTCTCCCCGACAGCCCTGCCACCCAAGGCTTTTTCGACGCCGCTCGCTTCGCTCAGTGCAAGCCGGGAAGCGTTTTCTACAACATCGGCCGCGGCACCACCGTCGACCAAGAGGCCCTCGCGAACAGCCTGCGATCCGCCCACACAAAAGCGGCCTGGCTCGACGTCACCGATCCGGAGCCCTTGCCGACCGACCACCGACTGCGCTCGGCGCCCAATTGCTTCATCACGCCCCACGTGGCAGGCGGCCACCTCGAGGAATCGACCACTTGCGTCAGCCACTTTCTCGAAAACCTGCAGCGCTTCGTCGAGGGACGGGAGCTTCTAGACCGAGTGATGTAAGCCGAAGACCCATTCCCAGCGCTCGTAACATCGCGGCATAAGCCAGCCTTCTTGACGGCAGTAGCAAAACGGCGCTTAGAAAAGCGTCGTATTCGTTTCTTGGATCCGCTAGCTATCCGTCCCGACACAATGGAAGGAAGCGATACAGATCAATCTACCATCGATCGGCGCCAGCGCCTGCAAGGCGGCCTGCTGGGCATGCTGGTGGGAGATGCTCTGGGCGTGCCCTACGAATTCAAGAGCAGCGAACGCATCCCATCGTACCATCAGATCGAGTTCGAGCCGCCAGCGGGCTTTCTTCGCTCCTATCCGGAGGTCCCACCTGGCACCTGGTCGGACGACGGCGCCCAGGCCCTCTGCCTGCTCGAGTCGCTGCTCGCCCACGGCGAGCTCAATCTCATCGACTTCTCGCAACGCCTGCAAAACTGGTACTTCGAAGGCCATATGGCCGTCGGGAAACATGTATTCGACGTCGGGATACAAACCAGAGAGGCGATCGTAAAGCTCTCCAAAAACTACTTCCCCGAGGAGTCGGGACGTCGCGACGAATACGCCAACGGAAACGGCTCGCTCATGCGTGTCCTGCCGCTCGCTCTTTGGCATCAAGGCGACGACCGCCAGCTGGTCGCTGACGCGCACGAGCAATCCATCGTCACCCACGCCCATCCGCGGGCCATGGTCTGCTGCGCTCTCTACTGCCTCTGGGCTCGACGCGTCCTGGAGAGATGCCCGACCCCTTGGGAGGCGGCGGTGGCCGCGCTGCGAGAGCTTTATAGGGAGCTGCCTGTCCACAAGGAGCAGCTGGAGGAACACGTGCGTCCAGACTCCCGACCTGGCGGAAACGGCACCGGCTATGTCGTCGACTCCCTCCACTCCGCCCGCCTCGCCTGCGAAGAGACGAGTTTCGAAAAGGTGGTCAAGCGAGCTGTCCAGATCGGAAACGACACCGATACCACCGCTTGCGTGGCCGGAGGCATCGCCGGAATCCAATATGGAATCCAGCAAATCCCGCGACGCTTCCTCGAAGGTCTCAGAGGCCAGGAGCTCGTCGCCCCGCTTCTAGATAAGCTCCTCAGCGGCTCCTAGAGCGCTTGCGATCTCGGGCGATTCCTTGCGTCACGCCACGGCACGGCACCTTCCGGCTCCACCCGCGAAACCGGTTTTTGAATAACTGACAAGCCCATCGCCATTCGACGGGCCCGCTATCGCATCGCCGCCATGCGCCGCTCTCTGGCAGCGCGGTTCATCGCCGCTCGGATGCGATCCATCCGGGCGGTCTTGGTATCGCCCTGCGGCGATCCCTTTGACGACGGCTTTTCCGTCGGGTTTGCTTCTGACGGAGCAGGTCTATCCAATACTCTCTGACTCATGGGTACTAAGCTCTCTACTTAGAATTTGACTAGGTTGCGGAAACACGTCGGCCACAGGGACATTCGCCGACGCGGAAAAAAAACGATTCGAACTCTCGAAAAAGCGGTCGAAAAGACGGGCCGCCGACCGGATGCCAGCGCCAGGTTCTCCCTCCGGCGCCATCCTCTTGAATTGCTAAAAGACGTTAGCGAACCCTAACGCCCGCGCTCAATAGAGGCCGGGACTTGCAACGTTCGCCCGCCTGCAAGTGCCACAATCGTTACTCAATTGCGCCGCAAAAGCAAAGAACAGATTTGAATTTCGCAATATCCGCAGACCATACCTAATTGCTAGCACCGATGGATTTGACTCGTCCCACGGCTTCGATAGCCTCCGCCCAAATCATCGCGATCCGCTTACCAATGAAACGCCTCCTCATCTCCCTCCTCTGCGCGACCAATACCACAGCCGTACTGGCGCAGTCGATACAACTCTCCCTCAACAACCCTACCGGGGTTTACCAGATCGGAGAAACCATCGCGATCACCGCTGAAATCGCCGATGGCGATTCCCTAAGCGATGGCGAGCGAATCATCACCCTTCGAACCTTCCAAAACAACCAGGAAACGACCACCCAAAGGACCGTGCGCCTCCACGACGAGCAAATCCCTATCTACGAAACCTCGCTCGATCATCCAGGCTCGATCATGGTGGAAGCGAGCCTCGGCGACGCAAAAGACACTATCGGCGCCATCGTAGGGCCGGAACAACTACAGCCAGGCCTAGACCGTCCAGCCGATTTCGAGACCTTCTGGGAAAGGGAAAAAGCGCAGCTCGCCACCCTGCCCCTGGACGCCTCCCTGTCGCCGATCCAGCTTCCGGACTCCCAAATCGACCTCGTCGCGTACGACGTCGAAATCCCCACTCCCGGACCGCGACCCGCTCGGGCCATCTTCGCCAAGCCGGCCAGGGCCGAACCGAAATCCTTGCCGATCGTGCTCAATCTTCACGCGGCTGGCGTGAAGGGCGACTGGTGCCGGGCCCATCTCGACGAAGCGACCTCCCTCGCTCGGCGAGGCAGCGGCGCCCTCGCATTCGACCTCAACGCCCACGGCATGCTCAACCACGAGGACGAGTCCTACTACGAGGCGCTCGAAAGCGGGCCGCTGGAAGCCTACTGGACCCAGGGCATCGAGGATCGAAACGAGTACTACTTCCGCTTCATGTACTTGCGCCTCCTGCGCAGCATCGAGTTTCTCGCTCGACAACCGGAATGGGACGGAAAACGCATTCTCGTCATCGGAGAAAGCCAAGGCGGCGGCCAGGCCCTCGCAGCTTCCGGACTCGACTCCCGCGTCACCGCAGTCGTCGCCACCGTACCCGCCATGTGCGACTTCGGAGGCCCTCTAGCCAAACGCAAAGGGGGCTGGCCTCAGCCCCTCGACGAGCGTCCGGACAACGCTCAGGTCCAGAACGCCGTGGCCTATTTCGACATCGCCAGCATCTTGCCCGACAGCCACGCAACCCTCGTGGTCGAAGTGGGCCTCATCGACCAAGCCTGTCCCAGCACCTCCATCTTCGCCGCGATCAATCAAGCGAAAGGAGAAAAAAACATACTCTCCGTCCCCTACCGAGCCCACCCCTGGCCAGAGCAAGCAGATCGCGAACGCCACTGGGACGAGCACGTTCTCGCCAAGAAAGAAGCGTTCATCGACGCCTTTCTCAAATAGGCGCCCGCGCCACGGTTCCCCAAACAAAAAAACGCCTCCCGGTCAAAGGAGGCGCCTGCCATTTTTTGAAAACTCCCAAGGAGCGCGACCCGTAGCCGCCGTTTCTGCGAAACGCGCCTCGAGCACCATGCCGCACCCACGTTTCCTCAACGAAACGCGACGCCCCGAGCGCCGGACCCGCTTTCGCGAAACGCTAGTCGACTCTCGGCACGCTGGTGGTCGTGCGAATGATCGGCTTGATGGTGCCGTCCTCGTTGTACTCCAGCTTGTCCACGCAAACCGAGCGCCGGTATACGCCGCCGGTCGGCAGGGCCGAGCTGTGGTAGACGAAGTACCAGTTTCCCTTGAACTCGATGATCGCCTGATGGTTCGTTTCCGAACGTGGCATGAGACCATTGATCACGCCCTTATATTCCCAAGGTCCCATCGGACTGTCGCTGGTTGAATACTCTATCTTCGAAGGGTATCCAGAACCCGCATACGAAAGGTAGTACGTGTCCTTGTACTTGTGAACCCAGGGAGCCTCGAAAATGTTTTTCGCATCCAGGTTCTGCACCTCGCCGTCCAGCTCCAGCATGTTGTCCTTGAGCTTGACCCAACGCGCGTCGCTCCAGGATCCCCAGTAGAGATAGGCCTGGCCGTCGTCATCGATGAAGACCGCCGGATCAATGTTCAACACGATGGAATTCGGGGTTTCGTCCGTGATCAAGGCCCCGCCTATGGCGTCCTTGAACGGACCCGTGGGACTGTCGGAAACCGCCACGCCGATCGAGAAGCCCTCGTTTACCCTGATCGAACCATGCCGGATCGAAACGTACCAGTAGAACTTGCCGTCGCGCTCCGTCACATGGCTGGCGAATGCGTCGCCACTGGCCCACTCGAAATCCTCGACCGTCAGCAACGGACCATGGTTTTTGTAGTCCACCATGTTCTCCGTCGAAAAGCAGTACCAATCCTGCATTTTGAAGAAGCGGTCCGTCTCGTTCTGAATGTCATGCCCCGTGTAAATGTAGAGCGTGTCATCGTGCACCAGCGGAGCCGGGTCCGCCGTGAACATGTCAGTCACGATCGGGTTGCCCCGAGTCTTCCCAGCTACCTCGCCGATTCCCATCGACGCCCCCGCCAAGGCCAGGGCTCCTACAACAGCGCTTCTCTGCAATGTCTTTCTTATCATGTCTCTTTTTCGTTTCTGGTTTGAAATCCTAGTCGCTCATCGACGCCCGCCGGCCCGCCCCTAGCGTTCCAACGGCTCGTCCGCGGAGACCACCCCCTCCTCCGTCGGCAGGATCGGCAGGATCGAGCCATCCTCGCCGTAGCGGAGGTAGTCGACGCACACCGAGCGACGAAAACTGCCGCCCGTCCGCAATCCCCCGTTGTGGTAGATGAAATAGTCGCGGCCCTTGAACTCGACCACCGCCTGGTGGTTGGTATTGCAGTTGCCCGCAAGCTGCTTGATCACCCCTCGGTACTCCCAAGGCCCTTCCAAGCTCTCGGAGGTGGCGTACGCCGTGCGCTCGGGAAACCCTTTCGAGTAGGTCAAATAGTACAGTCCTCCCTTCCTGTGGATGTAGGGAGCCTCCACGAAATCCGGCAGCTCGATCTGGTGAATCTCTCCGTCCAGCTCCACCATGCTGTCCTTCAGCTTGGCCCAGTAGCAGTTCGTGTTTCCCCAAAACAGATACGCCTGGCCGTCCTCATCGATGTACGCCGCCGGATCGATATCATCCCACAGAATGCGGCGGTCCTCGTAATTCATCGGATTCTCCGTCAAATCGCTCGTCACCAGAGGCTTGCCCAAGGCGTCCTTGAAAGGCCCAGTGGGACTGTCCGACACTGCCACCCCGATGCCAAACTCGCCCCGAGCCTCCTCCCACGCTGTGATGTACCAATAGAACTTCCCATCGCGCTCGATCGCATGGCCAGCCCATGCATGCACGTTCGCCCACTCGAAATCGTCCAACGACAGCGGAGATCCCTCCGCCTTCCAGTCGACCATGTCGTCCGAAGAAAACACCAGCCACTCGTTCATCACGTATCCCGGCTTGTCCACCTCCGCTTCGTCATGTCCCGTGTACAGATAAACCCGGCCATCATGCACCAACGCCGCAGGATCCGCAGTGAAGACATCCGTGATGATGGGGTTGCCGGCATCAGCCGAAACGCTCAGCGACAGGGCAGTCGCGCAAAACAGGGGTACAAGGTTCATACGAAAACGAATGCGCCAATCCCCCCGCAGACCCGCCAGCAAAAGTATCCTCCCGTCCCGGCCTGCCCATGCCGCAGGTCGCCAAAGCGAAGCTCAACCGCCTACGACAGGCCGGACTCGTTCGATCGGCTCCCGGCAAGCCACCTCAACGCGCCTCAGCCGCCGACGCGCTCCACCGAAGCGGAGCCGACCAAGCGGACATCGACCGTAGCCCGCCCCACCGCATCAGGCTAGCCTCCACCCCAGGCATCAAGCGGGCTCACCGTCGAATTCTCCTTCGTTCGCATCACATGCAAGTAGATCTGGGTCGTCTTGATATCCTTGTGCCCCAACAGCTCCTGCACCGTGCGAATGTCCGTTCCATTCTCGAGCAAATGCGTCGCGTAGGAATGACGCAAAACATGCGACGTCACCCGCTTCACGATACCCGATTGGCTCGCCGCGCTCGAAAGCTTGCGTTGATACTGCCGGTCCAGCACGTGATGGCGACGCTTCTCCCCAATGCGAGGATCCGAGCTCAGCGAACGGCTCGGCCAAAGCCAAAACCAAGACCACTCCTTCGCCGCCTGCGAAAACTTTCTCCCCAGCGCCTCCGGCAAATATACGCCCGGCAAGCTCGCCTCTCGATCCCGCTCGTGCACCAGACGCGCCCGCTCCACCTGGATCATCAACTCCTCCCGCATCGACTCAGGCAGCAAAGCCGTTCGATCCTTGTCCCCCTTGCCGCCGATCACCGAAACGCGACAACGATGAAAATCCAGATCCTTGATCCGCAAGCGACACAGCTCCGACACCCGAAGCCCCGCGCCATACTGTAGCCGCGCCATCAAACGATACGGCTCGTTCAGACGCATGAACAGCTCCCTCAGCTCCTCCGCAGTCAAGACGATCGGCAAATTCGATTTCGGGCTCGCCCGCAAATAGTCCGAAAAATCCCCCAGCTCCCGCCTCAACGCTCGCCGATAAAAAAACACGATCGCGTTCAACGCCTGCCGCTGGGTCGAAGCCGCCACCCGCCGCTCCGTCGCCAAATAGTCCAAATACCGCTTAATCTCTGCTTCGCCCAGCTTCCACAGCTCCTCCGTTCGATGATAAGCGGCAAATCCCCGCACCCACTGCAAATAGCTCACCTCAGTGCGATAGCTGTAGTGGCGCCTCCTCAACTCCCGAATAAAAACGTCAAACCACGCCTCGCCCTTAAAAGACTCATGCTCCGCCCTGAAGTCACCCCCCTCAGCCAACTCCTCCGCATCATCCGGCACCTCGCTCGCGTTCCTAAAGAACCAGCGCAACGCATTTAACCAAAGCGTCATCAGATTCCGGTCAGGAAGCTTCTCGCGCCGCGCCGTTTCGAAAAAGGCATTCGCCGCGCCCCGAGTCACCTCGCACCGCGCCCGCTTACAATACCCCAGAAACCACTTGATCGTGATCTGGTAGCTCCTCCTCTCCGCTTCCGGCAGCTCCGAAGCCTGCAAAGTCTCCAACCAAACCGGGAAGCTCACCGGCACCTCCAGATCCCATTTCTCCCGCCTTTTCCCAATGACGCTTTTTCCATTTCCCTCATCCACCAAACCCATCTCCACAAACGGGGGTTCAACCAACTCGTACACGGATTCCATAGAACCCACCCTAACAGTAGAAACGCCTAACTCAAGAATTCTAACCCACTATATTCTAACAGCTTGCCTTCTACACCCAACCAACCCACTCTACGTACCGATCAGCCCCATCCCCCACCCCAAGCCCAAACAACGCAAATCCCCTAAAGAAGCCCCCAAAACGCGTAACACACCACCCCCCACGCAATACCCGTCCTTCAAGACCCCTATATTAATACTGTTAGCTAAAAAATGAAAACCCTACTCAACTTCATCACACTTTCGATTCTTTCGACGTCCTCCCTACTTGCGAATAGCTACCGCATTGAACTTTCTTCGGGCGGTTCACAACTGGCTACAATGGAACTACACATTGAAGATGGGATGGCCACATCTACCGCTGATGGAATCAAAGAAGAGTTCGATCTCGTCAATATGAAGTGGAAACACGAAGAATCGGGCCAGTGGGTTTCCATCAAGCAGTGCACAGAGTGGGCGAATCAATCCAAGGCAAAGTCGATGGCCAGCATGGAAAGCGCCGATGTACCAGAGCAAGTGAGAGATTTCCTGTCTTGGTCGCTTTCTCCTGCTTTCGAAGTGACCAAGGACGGTACAAGTATTTCACTCATCTCCGGTCAGGTTGACTATGCCATAGAGGGGATCGCAAGTGAAAGTAACACCGAGGACTATTATAAATACGCGATCCTGAACTCCTACAAGAAGGCTATGACAGAGAGAAAGCTTCCGCCCTATTCCGAACTAAAGGCAATCGAAGAAATGAAGGGACTTGGATATATCCCTACCTCTATATCGATTGAGATCCCTGGCATTCCTCAAACACCTGGGTTTGAAATGAAAATTGAAGAAATATAAAGCTAACCAGGCAGCCCATACAACTCCGGCCAGCGCTCCGCGCTGACCTACGCGTATGGCTTTGACGTTAGGCAGAACACAAAAATGTACGATTTCATCATGTTCTCATTCCCCATCACATCGCTACTTGTGATCGTCGCGTCTTTCCTACGATGGAAGAAGAACAGAACGAATCGCAATTTTGCGATGTTAGTTGGCATGGGAATGACCATATCGACGTTTATCTACTACCTTCTCGAATTCTACTTTTCCAAAATTGAGCCAGATGAAAACGGAGTTATTCACGTAGAAGTGGATTTATGGGACAAGATCATGCCTCAGCTTTTTCCAATCGGTATCCTAATCTTTGGTACAGCATTTCTAATAGACAGCATCAAAGATAATAAGCCTAACCAGTCAGCCCATACAACTCCAGCCAGCGCTCCGCGCTGACTTCCGCGTATGGCTTTCACGTTGGCCAAAATATGAAAATTTCGATTTTCGCTATCCTACTTTTTGCTGGTTGTTCGAATATGACATCCACTCACCTTCCCTTGAGAAATTCAGCGATTGCGGTGCCGACATCCATACAGAAGCAGTATCACGAGACATACATACGAGGCTACGAACAGTCATGGATAGCTTATCTGAAAACATACGCAGAAGATGTAGATCACGAAACCCAATTCATGGAAGACGTAGCCTCAGGCGATCCTAACTACCTAGACGGTTGGTTCTCTGGTAGAGAGGATTTCGAAAAGACTCTGGAAGAAATGATCCGAATCCATGGAAAAGAAGAGACACAAGAGATACTTAAGAAAGAATTAGAGAAAATTGAGTCCAACCAGTCAGCCCATACAACTCCAGCCAGCGCTCCGCGCTGACTTCCGCGTATGGCTTTCACGTTAGGCAGAAGAATGAAAAAGACATTCATCACAGAGATAGCAGTCTGCGTTGGCATAGTTGCTGCCCTTGAACTCGCCTACTACCTAGCAGTCGACAACGATTTTTCTCTATCTATTTACGTCAAGAGTGTCATTGAGGTTTACGTCGCACCAATCTATCCAGGCTTCTACCTGATCTACCCACCAATAATCCTGATGTTCCTCATTGGGCTCCTTCTGTACCTAGCAAAAACGAAAAGTAGCAAACTGAGGAAGTCAGGAGCATTTCTTTCGGTCCTTGCATGGGTAGGACTTGGATTCACCACGATAATCAAATACTATAAATAAAAAGATGAGGCCTAACCAGGCGCTCGATACAACTCGGGCCAAGCGCCCGAGTTGTGGACGCAGCAAGGACGGATCTTGCCCTACTCTTTCACAACCATCAACCTAGGCCCTCGCGTATCAGCTTCACGTTATGTCTATGAATGAAAACGACAAATTGATGAAACTTGCCTCAGGGGTAGACGATTATCCTATCGCATTCATAATGGACGAAAGAGGTAAGAGTTTCGACTGGAAAGATCGCCTTCCAAAACAGGTGATCTATTGTCCGGAATCAGTATTTCAAAGACTATGTCCCGCTTTTGTGGAAGAACTAGGAGCCGAAGACTACTATGGGACCGTTGAATTGGACAAAGTCCGTTTGAACCGAATCATTGATGAAATAAGTAGAAATCAATCAGATACTGAGGCCACGAATGAACTACTTAGATTCCTAAACTCTGAGACATCCAAGAATTACGAAGAATCAATCTACTATGATGGACCCTAGAATAGAAAATATACATAACCAGTCAGCCCATACAACTCCAGCCAGCGCTCCGCGCTGACTTCCGCGTATGGCTTTCACGTTGGGTAGAAGAAATGAATACAGATCAAATCTCAAAGTTACCCGAAGGTTGGTATGCTGCTACCGAAGAAGAAGCGGAACGCCTCCACCGTGAACTCCAAAAAGAACTGCACTCCGAGCATCTTCTAAAAAACATTCCAGTGAAAGTCGTAGCTCACAGAGATGGAGCCACTGACGACATTCTCTGCCAGCATAAAGAAAAAGAAGAAAGATTCACGGTTATCCATCTAAGCTGGAGCATGAAGGAAGAAGTAAGTAAAGATTTCCCTATGGTAGAAGTAGACGGGAGCTTCGATGATTTCCTAGCTTACGAAGAGAGGTTTTGTAGATGAAAGAATTACCCAACCAGGCAGCCCATACAACTCCGGCCATCGCTCCGCGATGACCTCCGCGTATGGCTTTCACGTTAGTCAGAAGAAAAAATGTATGGATTTTTGAGGTTCTGGAATCGAAGGAGGCGTTTTACTCGAACAGTGCGACCACAACATATTCACGATTCAACTACGGAGACGAAAAACGACTGAACAAAGAGACGAAAGTAATGAGACGTTCCAGAATAATTCCAGCTTCGGTTTTCGACAAAGAAGCGGCCGAGGACCTTCAAGCAGTTGGACGTGGAGGCCGAAGGCCGACGGAAAAATTTTTCTACTGGAACGATATGGAATTCGAAGAGAAAGTGAACCCAACCAATGAGTAGAAAAATTTGGACTAACCAGTCGTCCCATACAACTCGGGCCAGGCGCCCGAGTTGTGGAACCAGCAAGGACATTTCAACCCCACTTTTCGTGTCGGCTTAGTTTGAGCCCTCGCGTATGGACTTCACGTTGGACGAAAAAATAAATGAATGAGCAACAAGACATCACCCTAGCGATTCTTTCTTCGTCCATCTTCACATTCCCATTTTGTATTTTTCTCTATGCGCAATGGTTCAAAAAGAAAAAGAAGATCAAGTCATTGGTTATGAAAGGAGAAGTAGACCGATATGAATCGAGTAAAGAGTTAGACAAAGATCTTCTTCGAGCTCACCTCATAGCCGGGCTATTGTTATTCCTGTGGTTCATGATTTTCCTACGGTTTTCAGGTTGAACGAATAAGATTCAAAAGAATTCGATGTAGATTCGGAAACAATCAGAATGAATATGAAAATTAGGTCCAACCAGTCAGCCCATACAACTCCAGCCAGCGCTCCGCGCTGACTTCCGCGTATGGCTTTCACGTTCGCTAAAAATAATGGAATCAGAAGCTAAAGCCTTTCTTGCTACGGTCAGTCGATTCATCGAATGGATCGAGACTGGAAAGCACGATTTGATTTCTGCACGTGAACTCCTAGTTGACCTTATCAAGGACATCCATCGACTTGAAAAGTATCGGGACTTTGAGCCGATGGACGATGAGTTTGAACGAAGAGAGCACGAAGGTTGGAAAGAAGATATCCAAAAACTAAAAGACCTTCCTTTTCAGTATTACGCGGAGATTTTCGATCCACACAACTTCGAGAAGGCTGAGGTTGTGACAGGTGATCTCATGGATGACTTCGCAGACATCTACGGTGACCTCTACGTCGCAAACCAAGCCCTTAAGAAAGGATATGAGACAGAAGCACTTCGAATCTCGATCAGCATGTATTTTATGCATTGGGGCTATCACGTAAACTCTGCACTACGAGCAATCGACGAATTTTACATTCACTATTATGAGAGCGAACCAGGCAGCCCATACAACTCCAGCCAGTCGCTCCGCGACTGACCTACGCGTATGGCTTTCACGTTCGACGAAAGTAATGAAAATCAGACTCAACGAATCTAAAGTACCCGAAGGACTCCGAAGCTTAATTCCATTCGCTGAGGAGTTTGGCGTTTCAGATGATGGATACCGATTCGAAAAGATAGAGAAGACCCCCAAGGACAGATTGGCCTTACTCAGAGAACTATGCATCCAGAAAGATGACGAGCTCGACGAATGGTTGGCTGGGCCAGAAGCGAACGGACCGACATTCTCTGAAGAGTACATCGCATTTTCTTCCATGCGTATGGCAGCCGACGAATTCTAAAAAAAAGAAACTCTTGCACTGAAATATGGATACGGAAGTAAGAATGAAAATTAGGTCGAACAAGTCGCTCGATACAACTCGGGCCAAGCGCCCGAGTTGTGGACGCAGCAAGGACGTATCTCACCCTACTCTTTCACGACGGTTTCCGAGCCCTCGCGTATCAGCTTAGCGTTCTGCAAAAAATTGAATCGATGCCAAACGAACACATCCAGACCAAGAGTGACCTGATCAATCACCTCGAAGAAATAAGGAAAGACTTCGAGAAGAACGGTTCTAGTTGGGAAAACAATGATCTGCCAAACTACTTGGAAGCATTTCAGTCATTCGTCGAAGCAATCGAAGGATATTACAAAAACAGAAAAGAAAATATTGAAGAAATGAATACGTGGAGAGTGATGGCAGATTGTCTTTCCGCTGCTAGGATTTACGAATGAAAAGAATGGCAGAACAAGGCAGTCGATACAACTCGGGCCAAGCGCCCCGAGTTGTGGATGCAGCAAGGGCGAATCCACAAAACTACTTTCTTAACGGGCCTCTAGGCCCTCGCGTATCACTTTGACGTTCGGCAGAAAAAATGAAAAACGAACCAACTCGCGAAGACATCGATCGACTGAAGAGCATGCGTGGCAGCTTCGGTCCGACGAAGAAAGAAAACGTTCAGTCGTTGTTCTTTTGTTGGTTAGTCATGGTTTGCTTTCCAGTATTCTTCGTTTGGTCAGCTTTCTCGAAAGGAACTCCATTTCTACCATTATCCGAAAACCAATGGACACTTTTAGCTATGTCACCTGTTGCTTTCCTCTTTGGGCACTTTCTTAAGAAGTACACGGGATTGAGCTACAGATTCGATGGCACTTCAATTCAACAGATATTTCGAAATGGAAAGGTCTTCAAAGAAGTCGAAATCGATAAACTGATAGAAATAAAAGAGACGAGTAAAGGTGTGATCTGCCTAAGCACTGAAAGAAGCTGGTTGAATTTAGTCATCACAAAAGAACTAAAAAAAGAATTAGCCGAACCAGGCGGCCCATACAACTCCGGCCAAGCGCTCCGCGCTTAGCCTACGCGTATGGCCTTCACGTTGGGGAACTAAAGAATTTGAAGAGAGCGATTAAGCATCACAGTGAAGCACGATGTCTGGATCTACGGTTCAGTACAATGGATAGCCACTTCCAGACATCGATCTTCGGTGACGAGATTTTCGAGAGACACAATCCAAGCGTTCACGACACGATGCGCAGGCTGAAGCCATTGCATCGAATGGCGGTAGCGTGAAGAAGACCAAGACCTGGAGGCCACTACCCTAACCGACCAAAGAAAAGAAAGAACCAGATAGAAAAAACCGAATCTCAAAACGATGATTTACGAAGCGTTCCAACGAATCGACATTCGACAAGGTCACCCCAAGCCAACACTGAAAAACCACCCCAACCAGGCAGCCCATACAACTCCGGCTAGCGCTCCGCGCTAGCCTCCGCGTATGGCTTTCACGTTCGCAGTAAAATCACGATTCTCAAATCGAAGGACGCAGCATCCTCGACCAATGCGACGAAGACCAAAAAGCGAAATTTGAACCGAACGAGCACGACATGATCAGCGGCAAAGGAAATCGACTTTCGGCGTATCAGGCTTCACCATACGACAAGGAATCCAAGATGACGGTCTTTTCTTTATTCGTTCCAGATTCGGACGCGCGAACCTCCTGCATTGTCGCAAGAAAGAGTTCTTCGAACCAGCCGGTCCATACAACTCGGGCCAAGCGCCCGAGTTGTGGCGGCAGCAAGGACGTATCCTCACAACTTCCAGCACGACGGTTTCACAGCCCTCGCGTATGACCTTCACGTTCGAAAAAAATATGAATTGGACCAACGGCGATTTCACCATTTCCACTGACAAAAGCCGTCTAGATTTAGACGTAATCCACGGCTTTCTTCAGACCTCGTACTGGGGAGCCGAAAGAACAAGGAGAGAAATTGAAAAGACTATCGAGAACTCGATTTGCTTCGGTCTTTTCTACAAGGAGCGCCAGATCGGTTTCGCTCGGTTAGTCACTGACGAAGTAGTAATCTCTTGGCTTGGCGATGTATTCGTAATTCCCGACTTTCAGAATAAAGGATTGGGGAAGTGGCTGATGGAATGCGTGACATCTCACCCTATCACGAAGCGAACAAAATGTCTCCTGGGCACGAAGGACGCACACGGGTTGTACGAAAAGTACGGATGGAACAGAAAAGAAATGATGTCTCGACCAGAGGAAGAAAAAGAAGATTCGAACCAGTCAGCCCATACAACTCCGGCCAGCGCTCCGCGCTGACCTACGCGTATGGCTTTCACGTTCTGCAGAAAATAGAAAAATGACCACCGAGCACATCCAATCCAAGGACGACCTAGTTGCTCATCTAGGAATGATCAGAAGTGATTTCGAAAAGAATGGTTCGAACTGGGAAAACGAAAGTCTGCCAAACTACTTGGAAGCATTTCAGGCGTTTCTGGAAGCCACAGAGAGCTATTACAAAAATAGAAAAGAAAATATCGATGAAGTGAATACGTGGAGAGTGATAGCTGATTGCTTCTCTGCTGCTAGAATCTACGAATGAAAAATTGGCAGAACCAGTCTGTCCATACAACTCGGGCCAAGCGCCCGAGTTGTGGAAGCAGCAAGGAAGTATCTTCACAACTTCCTGTACGACGGTTTCAGAGCCCTCGCGTATGACCTTCACGTTCAGCAAAAAAAGATGAACCACCTCGAAATGAAACTAACAGCACACAATGCTCTCATTTCCTACATCACAGGAAATATGAGAAACGTTTCGTTCGAAATGGAAGGATCGAGCAAGGTGAAGTTCAAAGCCTTCACATACCAAGAACCAAGCGAACTAGATAGAGAGTGTATTTCGGATATCGCTACAGAGTTCGCATCCCATTTCCCGCACCCAATCGAAGCTACACAAGAAATAGAACGATCAGAAAAACCAAGAAACGAATTGGGTCTATTGGAGCATCTGGTGTTCTCACGAGCGGAAGACTATGAAAATTGAAGAGCTGAACAAGGCAGTCGATACAACTCGGGCCAAGCGCTCCGAGTTGTGGACGCAGCAAGGGCGAATCCACCCAACTACTTTCTCAACGGGCCTTTAGGCCCTCGCGTATCACTTTCACGTTCGACAAAAGAAAATGAAAAGACACCTAATTCTATTGGCAATCGCATCATTCACTCTTGGAGCATCGGCAGCTTTTCTAGTCATGTCT